>DASWGL010000500.1:0-5156 GCA_036393735.1 Gemmatimonadaceae bacterium
CCACACCCGCTCGCGCGGCGCGTTGAAGATTCGCTCGATGCGGAAGTCGCGATCGGCGGGTGTCGTGATCGTTGCCTTCGCCATGGGCTCCTGCTCCGTAGTGACAGTCATCGCTTCTCCTTCGTACGCTCGAGGAATTCCCCGAGCCGGTCAAGGCGGCCTTCGAGCATCCGCCGATATGTCGCGATCCATGTGGTTTCGTCATCGAGTCGACGCGGGCCGAGCCTGCACCGACGTACCCGTCCGACCTTCTCGGTAGTCACAAGTCCCGCTGATTCGAGCACTCCGACGTGCTTTTTGATGCCCGTCAGGGTGATATCGAACGCGAGGGCCAGCTCGGTGATCCCGGCGTCCGAGCGGCCGAGGCGCTCGAGAATTCCGCGTCGCGTCGGGTCTGCCAGTGCGCCAAATGCTGCGTCAAGCTTCCGTGAACACTGAACCATATGGTTCAGTATATAAAAGGCCTTTATTTATGTCAACTGTCCTTGTTCAACGATCTTCCGGCGTCCGCAGCCTAACGAAAGTTGCAGACGGTAAGCACCTTCTTGTAGCGCGCTCGCGCGCAAGTTGTCAGAGGCGCTTGTAACTGAACGAAGGGCGTTAGCGGCCGAACAGAATTCGATGCCAAATCGATGACCAATCCCCCGCGCGATAACGACGCGTGTCGGTTTCCCGTCTCCGTGAAGGGAGTTATCATCCGCGGCGGCAGAGTAATCCTCCTCCGTAACGAGCGCGACGAATGGGAGCTGCCGGGCGGGAAGCTCGAGCTGTCGGAATCTCCAGAGCGGTGTCTTGCCCGCGAGATCGCGGAAGAGCTGCGACTCGAGATCGTACCGGAAAGCGTCCTGAACCCGTGGATCTACACCATCGTTCCTGGCGTAAACGTTCTCATTCTCACTTACGGTTGCCTCGAATCTTCCAGCGACGAAGCCGTTCTGAGCGACGAGCACAAAGAGCTTCGATGGTTTCCGCTCGCCGAGGTTGATGCCCTGAGGATGCCCGACGGTTACAAGGCGTCGATAAGATCGTGGTCAGCACGCCTGCAGGACTAACGAACCGTAGCGAGTCAACACATCTACCTATGACAACGATCTCAAAGAGCAACAAGCTTGTGACGCTGATCAATGTCTTTACCGGGGCGCCCGCGCATCAGCAGGAAGTCGTGGATCTACTCGCGCGCGCAACCGCAACCTCGGTCCGGTATGCGCCGGGTTTCATTTCCGCCAGTCTGCATCGCAGTCTCGACGGCACCAAGGTCGTGATGTACGCGCAGTGGCGCAGCATCGAGGACTACGAGGCGATGCGCGAGAATCCGGCGCCCCTTCCGTATCTTCAGCAAGCGGTTGCTCTGGCCAAGTTCGAACCAGGGATGTACGAAGTCGTGGAGACCTTTCCCCCCGGTGACGCCGTTGCGGAACATTAGAGAGAAGAGACTCCCACAATGAGACGATCACCCGGAGAGTGGCTGCTTTACTCTCTCTCGATTCTCTTTGCCGCAATCCCTTTCGCGTTCGGATTGATTCGCGCCGTCAGCACTGGTTACGACGTTCGCTACCTGTGGATGGCATTGGCATCATTGCCTGGTGCGGTGATAGCGGTCCTGACCGCACGCAACCGAAAGCCGATAGGGATGCTCGCGCTATCGGCTCTTGTATTGGTCATCGCTACCGTGCTCGCGGGATTGGCGGCGTTCCTTCTCGGGGCAAAGTCGGTTGCGGCTGCCGGAATAGTCGCGCTTGCGTTCGGTTTCTGTTGGGCGGCAAGCTATGCGCTCTATGTACTTTCCCGCCCTCGAATAACTTGAGTCGGGATTCCTCGGAATTGCGCCGGTCCAGCCGGCGTCTTTTATTTGGTTCGCTATGAGCGCGCCGACCACTCCTCCGGCCGAGCAACCCCACCTCATTCGCCGCTTTGGCTTGCTGAGCGCGACAGCGCTCAACATGACCAACATGATCGGCGTGGGACCGTTCATCACGATCCCGCTTCTCATGTCTGCGCTCGGTGGCCCCCAGGCCATGCTCGGGTGGATCGTGGCGCTCGTGATCGTAATCTGCGACGGAATGGTGTGGAGCGAATTGGGCGCGGCGATGCCCGGGTCGGGGGGATCGTTCAACTATCTGCGCGAAGCGTTCGGACGCGAGCGGTTCGGGCGATTGATGGCGTTCCTTTTCGTTTGGCAATTCGTGCTCAGTGGCCCGCTCGAGATCGCCTCCGGTTACATCGGCTTTGCCCAGTACGCGAGCTACATCTGGACCGGCCTGACGCGTCCGGGCGTGATCGCACTCGTTACGGTAGTGGGGTTGGTCAACATCGCGTTGCTTTACCGACGGATCAATTCGATCGCCAAAATCACGATCTCGCTCTGGATCGGGACGCTGGTTACCGTGCTCGCCGTGATCGTCACGGGCGCGATGCACTTCAATCCGCGCATCGCCTTCGACTTTCCACCCGGCGCGTTCAACTTCTCGATCGGTTTCTTCCTCGGCTTGGGCGCGGCCTCCCGCATCGGGATCTACGACTACCTGGGCTATTACGACGTCTGTTACATCGGCGACGAAGTGCGCGACCCGGGACGCGTCATCCCGCGCTCGATCCTGATCAGCACCGCCGCCGTGGCTCTCATCTACCTCGGGATCAACCTGTCGATCATCGGCGTCGTCCCGTGGCGGGAGTTCGTCCCGGCCGACGCGCACCCGGAGTCGAGCTTCATCGTCTCGACCTTCATGCAGAAGATATACGGCGCGGGCGTGGCGACGATCTTCACCCTGCTGGTGCTGTGGACGGCTTTTGGCTCGGTGTTCGCGCTGCTCCTGGGTTACTCGCGCATTCCCTTCGCCGCGGCGGAGAGCGGCTATTTCTTCCGCGTGTTCGGCCGGCTGCACCCGACCAAGGACTTCCCGTACATCTCCCTGCTCGTGCTGGGGGCGATCTCGATCTTGGCGGGCTTCTTCTCGCTGGGAACAGTGATTGACGCGCTCATCGTTACTCGGATCCTGGTGCAGTTCATGGGGCAGGCTTTCGGCTTGATGTTGCTACGCCGGCAGCAACCAGATATGCCGCGTCCCTACCGCATGTGGCTCTACCCGCTCCCGGCACTGGTGGCGCTCGCGGGGTGGATCTTCGTCTTCGCCACCACGCAAGTCGCAGTGATCCTGTTCGGTGTCGGCGTGCTGGCACTGGGCTGCCTCGCGTTCCTGCTCTGGTCCTGGAACACCGAGCGTTGGCCGTTTGGCTTAGAGGCGGCGGCGTCGTGAAGCGGAAGCGCACAGTCGCGGAACGGCAGTTCGAGGAGCGAGCAGACGAGCTGGCCGAGCTCGGACTCGAGGAGCGCTTCGCACGGATTTATTCGACCAATCTCTGGTCCGACCCTGAATCCCGATCGGGGATTGGGTCCACGCTCGACTCCACTCGAGTACTACGCGCCGAGCTGCCGATCGCGCTTCGGCAGCTCGAAGCACGTGTGCTGCTCGACGTCCCGTGCGGAGACTTCACGTGGATGGAGCAGGTTGACCTGAGCGGGATCGAGTACATTGGCGGCGACATAGTTCCGTTGATCGTTGAAGAGAACCAGCGGCTGCACTCACGCGAGTCGCGACGGTTCATTCAGCTCGACCTCACCCGGGATGTCCTCCCCGACGCCGACGTGCTCCTCTGCCGCGACTGTCTGGTGCATTTGTCATATGCGAACATTCGGGTCGTGTTGGCGAATGTCGCGCGCTCGAACATTCGCTTCGTGCTCATCACGTCGTTTCCGGGACGGCGCGACAACTACGACGTTGTGGATGGAGATTGGCGCGCACTGGATTTTCAGGCGCCGCCCTTTTCGTTTCCGGAACCGCGCCTGGCAATCGTCGAGCACTGCGAGGAGGAGGACGGAGCGTACGCGGACAAGGCGCTTCTCGCCTGGCGTGTCGACGACCTTCCGGCATTAGGCGGCTAGCAATCTCTTTCAGATCAGGGACGAAGATTTCGTTCATCAGGAGGCAACATCATGAAGCGGATCTCCGCGGTCCTCGGACTGCTTCTCTGGACCGCAGGCAGCGCGCCGGCTCAAGAGCAGCAAATGCTGCACGCTGGCTGGCTCATTCAGTCGTCGGCGAAGGTCGGCACTGACGGCGCAGCGATTTCGTCCGTCGGTTATCACCCGGAGGGTTGGTACGCCGCGACAGTTCCGTCGACGGTTGTGGGCGCACTGATCGAGAATGGAACCTATCGAGAGCCGTTTTTCGGGATGGACCTCCGCGAGCTGCCCGGTACGACATTTCCCATCGGTGCGAACTTCGTTCACACCGCAATGGATCCGCAGAGTCCTTACCCTGTGCCCTGGTGGTACCGCACTACGTTCCGCGTGCCCGCGACAATGCGCGGGAAGCGCGTCACACTCCACTTCGATGGCATCAACTACCGCGCGAACATCTGGCTGAACGGCCGACGGCTCGCCGATTCGACAGCGGTAGTGGGTACCTATCGGCGTTACGAGTTTGACATCACCGACGCAATAAGCGCCGGCGCCGAGAACGCGCTCGCGGTTGAAGTCTTCGCACCGACGCCGCCGGATCTGCAGACGACGTGGGTCGACTGGAATCCGTCGCCGCCGGACAAGAACATGGGCCTGTGGCAGCCGGTATATGTGAGCGCCAGCGGTGATGTGGCGGTTCGATATCCCGAGGTCGTGAGTCACATCGACACGGCAACGCTGCGAAGTGCCGATCTCACCGTCGTGACCGAGCTAAGGAACCTGACAGGTCAATCCGTTTCGGGAACGCTCCGCGGTCGCATTGGAAGCGTGGCATTCAGCAAGCCAGTCACTCTTGCGCCGCACGACAGTGCTCTCGTGCGCTTCACTCCGGACAGTTTCCCGCAGCTCCGTTTCGCGAACCCGCGCCTCTGGTGGCCCACGGAGTTGGGAAAGCCCGAGCTGTACGATCTGTCTCTCGAGTTCGTGCGCGGCGGTCGCGTGTCGGATCGGCAGAATCTCCGGTTCGGCATTCGCGAGATCACGTCTGAATCGACTCCGAAGGGCGGGCGTCTCTTCCGCGTCAACGGTCGCCGGATTCTGATCCGCGGTGGCGGCTGGGCACCCGACATGTTCTTCCGTCCGCAGCCGGAGCGGCAGGATGCACAGCTCCGCTACGCACTCGACATGCATCTCAACA
>DASWGL010000501.1:0-11096 GCA_036393735.1 Gemmatimonadaceae bacterium
TCAAGCGGAAGGCCGAAGGTCGCCAGTGTCCCCGATAGTATGACAAGCGACGCGCGGGGAACCGCGGCGACGCCTTTGCTCGTAATCATGAGCGTTAGCATCATGAAGAGCTGAGTTGTCGGCGTCATCGGAACGCCTGCCGCCTGCGCCACGAAAACCGATGCTACCGCGAGGTAGAGCGTAGATCCGTCGAGATTGAACGAGTACCCAGTTGGCATTACGAACGCGACGATGCGCCGCGGCACGCCGATCGCTTCCATTGACTGCATCGCGAGCGGAAGGGCGGCCTCGGACGACGTCGTTGAGAAGGCGATCAGGGCCGGTGATCTCACCGCGCGAATGAATCTGCGGAGCGGTACCCGAAAGAGAACGGCTACCGGTAGCAGCACTAGGAGGAAGAAGACGACCAGGGCCGCATAGAGCGTGAGAATCAGCTTGCCCAGGTTGAAGAGAACGCCGAGCCCGTTCTGTCCGACCGTCACGGCGATCGCGGCACCGATACCGAACGGGGCGAAGCGCATCACGATCATCGTGAACTTGAACATCACATCGGCGAGGCCTTCACAGCCGGCGAGAACGATCTCTTTGGAACGACCTTGAACTTTCGACAACGCCACCGCGAAGATCACCGCGAAGAAAACAACTTGCAGCACTTCGTTCTTCGCCGCGGCGTCGAAGAAGCTGGTGGGAACGAGATGCTCGATGAATCCCGCGCCCGTCTGGGTGTTGTGAGCCAGCTCCTTGCCGGCCTCAGCCGACGCGGCGAGCACGACACCATCGCCGGGCCGCACCAGATTCACCGCGACAAGCCCAATTATGAGGGCGAGGGTGGTCACGATCTCGAAGTAGATGATCGACTTGAGCGCGAGGCGCCCAACCCGCTTCATGTCGTCGCCGTGCCCCGCGATTCCCACGACCAGCGTTCCGAAGATGAGCGGAACGATGATCGACTTGATCATCCGCAGGAACACGGTCGACACCGGCCTGACCGTCATCGCGAAGGCGGGCGCGAACGTGCCAATGAGCACGCCGACGACCATCGAGATCAGGATCCACGATGTCAGCGGGATGCGGCGAAGATTCTTATAGACCATAAATGCCGAGGAAGTATTTACTCAGCTGCAACTGAACTGGTGCGAGTCACCAGTAGCGCAGATGTCAGTTTATAGTGCAGGACGTCGGGACGTCACCCTGCGGGATTCGGTACCGACCGGCATTGGTCTGTGCCTTGAATGGCAAAAGTAATGTCCGGACGTAGTGAACTATCATCTGACCACTCTGCCACTAACAGCTGGCACCCGTTCAGTTGCAGTCCAAGCGAGCCGTCACCGCCTAATGGGCGGCGGTGGCTCCACCGGAACCGGCGGACTGTGCCGCCTGAGTGTCGAGTGCCCGTACCCGTACACGATGTATAGCGCCAAGCCGATCGTGAGCCACCACCCGAATCTCACCCACGCCATGTGCGGCAATCCCTTCATCACGAACAGGCATAGTCCCGCACCTACGATTCCGACAACATGGACGAACGGCACCCTGAACGGACGCGTGCGATCCGGATCTGTGTAGCGCAGCACGATCACGCCGGTGCAGACCAGCGTGAACGCGAACAGTGTCCCGATGTTGGTGAGATCGTACGTTTCGCCCGCGTCGCCGATCAGAGACCAGAGCGCCACGAAGACTCCAGTTAGTATCGTCGTGATATAGGGCGTCCGGTATTTACCGTGCACCTTGCTCGCCCAGTGCGGGAGCAGTCCGTCGCGGGCCATGGCGAAGAAGATGCGCGGCTGTCCATACTGAAAAACGAGCAGCACCGCCGCCAACGAGAAAACTGCTCCCAGCGCCACGATCTTGGCGATGTTGGTCATTCCCGTCGCCTTGAGCGCGAACGCGAGCGGATCAGCGGCCGTTCCCAGCTGTTGATACGGCACCATTCCCGTCAGCACGTACCCGATGACGATGTAGATCACGGTGCAGATCGCGAGTCCCCCCAGGATTCCAATGGGAAGGTTTCGCTGCGGATTCTTGGTCTCCTCGGCGGCGGTGGAGATCGCGTCGAAGCCGATGTACGCAAAGAACACGATCGCCGCCCCCTGATGGATTCCGGTAAACCCATTGGGTGCGAAGGGATGATAGTTCGCAGTGTTGATATGCTGTAATCCCATCACGATAAAGAGCGCGAGGACTATCAGCTTGATTGCGACCATGATGTTGTTCGCCCGTGAGCTTTCCCTTACCCCCAACATCAGTAGCCAGGTGATCAGCGCGACAATCGCGAACGCTGGAACGTTGATCAGAATCGGGATCCCCGCGATCCGCGGGGCGGTGTCGAGCAATCCGTGGATCTCCGGATTGGAGCTGAGGAGAGCCGTCCGGTAACCCGTGGTCAGCCATATCGGAATCGATACCCAGTCGCCGACGAGCGACTTGAAATAATCGCCCCACGAGATCGCGACAGCGACATTCCCGACCGCGTACTCCAGAATCAAATCCCAGCCGATGATCCAGGCGACGAGCTCGCCGAGTGTCGCGTACGAGTACGCGTACGCACTCCCGGCCTGCGGAATCATCGACGCCAGCTCGGCGTAGCACAGACCAGCCAGACCGCAAGCGGCGCCGAGCAGCAGGAAGGAAATGACAAGTGCAGGACCCGCTCCTACACGTATCACGTTCCCCGCGGCATCTACCTGCCCTGCCGCCGCCGAGCCAATCGAGCCAAAGATACCGGCTCCAATCACCGCTCCAATCGCGAGCATGATCAGGTCGCCCGCGCCGAGCACTCGCCTGAGGCCGTTCGGATTCTCACCCTCTGCCAGAAGCGCTTCGATCGGCTTCCGTGCGAACAGCGATCGGATCATGTCAGCTGGGAAAAAGTTTTACCCTGGCGGGGCGACCCACCAGGGTAATGTTGTCAATCAAAGTCTCAGGCTTCGCCACTCTTCACGCGCATGGCGTAGAACGAGCGCCACACGAATGTCACGGAGATCAGGAAGAAGACGGCTGACAGAATGCGAGTCAGCGTCGCGCCCTTATCCGCGGTCAGCGAGACGGCAAGCTCCACCGCCAGCAGTCCGAAGAGCGTCGTGAACTTTATGATCGGGTTGAGGGCGACCGACGATGTGTCCTTGAATGGATCGCCGACGGTGTCTCCAACAACCGTGGCGGCGTGAAGCGGAGTCCCTTTCTGCTTCAGCTGCACCTCAACGATTTTCTTGGCGTTGTCCCAGGCGCCACCGGCGTTGGCCATGAAGATCGCCTGAAACAGCCCGAACAGCGCGATCGAGATCAGGTAGCCGATGAAGAAGTAAGGCTCCACGAACGCGAAGGCGAGCGTCGCGAAGAATACCGTCAGGAAGATGTTGAACATTCCCTGCTGCGCGTATTTGGTGCAGATCTCGACGACCTTTTTGCTGTCCGCGACAGATGCCTTGGCTGTGCTCTCGAGATTGATGTTGGCCTTGATGAACTCGACCGCCCGGTACGCACCAGTAGTAACCGCCTGGGTCGATGCGCCCGTGAACCAGTAGATCATCGCTCCGCCTGCGATTAGGCCGAGTAAAAACGGTGGGTGCAGAATGGAAAGGTTCGAGATGAACTCCGGCTGCAATCCGTGGGTGAGTCCGAGGATGATCGAGAAGATCATCGTGGTAGCGCCCACGACCGCGGTGCCGATGAGAACCGGCTTGGCCGTCGCCTTGAACGTGTTGCCGGCTCCGTCATTCTCCTCGAGCAGATGCTTCGCCCTCTCGAACTGCGGATCGAAGCCGTATTCGGTTTTCAGTTGCTGGCGGATGCCGGGCACCTGCTCGATCAGTGACAACTCGAAGATCGATTGTGCGTTGTCGGTGACGGGACCGTAAGAATCGACTGCGATCGTGACCGGCCCCATTCCCAGGAATCCGAATGCGACGAGACCAAACGCGAACACTGCCGGCGCGATCATCAGCGCGCCAAAGCCGGTGGTGCTGACCAGGAACCCGATCGTCATCAGCGACAGGATCGCCATGCCGATCCAATACGCGCTGAAATCGCCTGCCACGAGCCCGGACAGAATGTTGAGCGACGCTCCGCCCTCTCGCGACGACGTTACGATTTCCCTGACGTGACGCGAGTCTACCGATGTGAACACCTTCACGAGCTCGGGAATGATTGCGCCGGCCAGCGTGCCGCAGGTAATGACCGTCGAGAGCTTCCACCAGAGGGAGCCATCGCCGAGATCGGGCAACAACAGGTAGGAAACGAGATACGTGAGCGAAACGGAGATCAGCGACGTCAGCCAGACGAGAGATGTCAGCGGCGCCTCGAAGTTCATGTCATCAACGTTGATATATCTCGCTCTTGCGACCGCTTCGTTCAGCAGGTATGAGATACCGCTCGCCACCACCATCATGATGCGCATCACGAAGATCCACACCAGCAGCTGCACCTGCACCGAGGTATCGTGCACGGCGAGGACGATGAACGAGATGAGGGCAACTCCGGTCACGCCGTAGGTCTCGAACCCGTCGGCACTCGGGCCGACGGAGTCTCCTGCGTTGTCGCCGGTGCAGTCCGCGATCACGCCCGGGTTCCTGGCGTCGTCCTCCTTCACGTTGAAGACGATCTTCATCAGGTCGGCGCCGATGTCCGCGATCTTGGTGAAGATTCCGCCCGCTATGCGCAGCGCCGCTGCGCCGAGGGACTCACCGATCGCAAACCCAATGAAGCACGGGCCCGCATAGTCGCCCGGGATGAAGAGCAGGATGAACAGCATGATCACCAGCTCGACGCTGATGAGGAGCATGCCGATGCTCATACCCGCCTTTAGCGGGATGGAATAGCAGGGAAATGGCTTTCCGCGGAGACTCGCGAAAGCAGTTCGCGAATTTGCAAACGTGTTGATTCTGATGCCGAACCAGGCCACGCCGTAGCTGCCCGCGATGCCGACGAGGCTGAAGAGCAGAATGATCGCAACCTTCATTGGCGCAAACTTCAGCAGGAACCCGAAGTACAGCAGGATCACGAAGCCGATGAAGATCTCGAGAATGAGAATGAACTTGCCCTGCGTGATCAGGTACGTCTTGCACGTCTCGTAGATCAGCTCGGAGACTTCGCGCATCGATTCGTGTACGGCCATGCGCTTGAGCTGGCCGTAGAACACCAGCCCGAACAGAAGTCCGAGCGCACAGATGACGAGTCCGCCCATGAGAAGCGAGCGCCCGTGAATACCGCCCAGGAAGCTCACCTGGGACAGGTCTGGAATGACGAGGTTCGCTTCTTCGCCCGCCTCGTGCTGTACAGGAATCGCCTGCGCCGTTCCCGTCGCGGACACCGCGATCGTGCTGTCCGTGCGATTCTCTCCGACGCCCTGCGCGACTCCGCGCGTGACGAAGACGGCAAGCATCGACAAAACCACAATAACAGTCCCAAAAAAGCCTGCAAACTTCCTATTCATTCTGAATCTCCAAGGGTGAATAACAGGCGGCCCGGGGTAGAGCCGGCTTTTTGCTCAGCGCACTGGTGCAGATTCAACTTTGCGCCAGATGAAGTAGACTGGAACGCCGAGCAGTACGATCACGAGCCCGAAGAGAGCTTGGGTTCGCGTCTGGTCCGCGATCAGCAGAATCACAGCGATTGCCGATGCGAGAATGATGTACAGAGCGGGCAAAACGGGGTAGCCGACAACTTTATAAGGACGTTCGGCGTCCGGACGCAGCTGGCGGAGCCTGAACAGGCCAACCGTCGTCAGCGCGTAGAAGATCAAAGCGGCAAAGATGACGTAATTGAGCAGCTGCCCGTACGTTCCGCTGAGACAGAGGAGACTCGTCCAGATCGACTGCGCAATCAATGCCGCCGCGGGGACATTATGGCGGTTCAATGTGCCGGCTTTCGCGAAGAACAATTTGTCGCGCGCCATCGCGTAGTAGACGCGCGCGCCCGACAGAATCAGTCCGTTGTTGCAGCCGAAGGTCGAAATCAGGATCGCAGCCGCCATGATCGACGCGCCCACCGCGCCGAAAATCGTTTCGACGACCGCGCTCGCCACCCGGTCTTGCGTGGCATACTGAATCCCGCGCTCCATCGCCGTGGCGCCGTTCGCCACTCCGCGGAGTGGCAGCACGTTCAGGTAGGAGATGTTCGCGAGAAGGTAGAGCAGGCAGACGAGCCCCGTCCCGTAGATGAGCGCGCGCGGGAGATTCCTCTGCGGCGAGTGAACCTCCGCGGCGGCGAATGTCACGTTGTTCCAGGCGTCACTCGCGAACAGAGAGCCTACCAGCGCAGATCCGAACGCGATGACGAACGCCGGAGTGAACGCAACCGGATTGAAGTTTCCGTTGGTGAAGTTTGCCGCGATCGCTTCCGGGTGACGGCCAATCGTGAGTCCGAGGAGGATGAGCGCGGCCAGGGCGCCGGTCTTCACGATGGTCAGCGTCGTCTGGACGATCTTGGCTTCCTTGACGCCGCGCAGATTGATCCAGGTCAGAACCCAGATACTGATGACGGCGATCAGCCGCTGCGGCGACAATCCGAGCTGCACGGGAGCGCCCGAGAGCGTGAAGTCCAATTGCGGGAACCAGCCGTAGCGGTCAGGCGTGATGCTGGGCCAGAGTACTCCGAGGAATTTCCCGAATGCGACAGCGACGGCAGCGATGGTGCCGGTCTGGATAACGACAAACAGGGTCCAACCATAAAGAAAGCCCATGAGATGACCCATGGACTCCCGGAGAAAGACGTACTGGCCCCCTGCTCGGGGATACATCGCGGCGAGCTCTCCGTAGGCGAGCGCGCCGAAAATGGTCACTACGCCGGAGACGATCCACGCCATGAGCAGCCAGAATGGCGAATTGACAGTCCGCGAGATCTCGGCCGAGACAATGAAGATTCCCGACCCGATCATCGAGCCCGCGACCAGCATTGTCGCGTCGGTGAGCGTCAGCGCCTTGACGAACTCGCGCGACGATGGAGTCTCGGCCGTGGCAGTCGTGGTTGTCAACGCGTTCCCTCAAGTGCTCGGTTTTTCTACCCGGTGTTTCCCCCCGTACAGCGGGCAGAAGTTACCGTCGGAGACGCCCTTTTGCTAGTCGAGCGGACCGTGGGACTAGGGACTGAGGACTGAGGACCAACTGCTAGTACGGATTGCGGACTAATTGCGGATTGAGGACTAATTGCGGATTGAGGACTAACTACAAAGCCCGCGCTGGTTTGGTTGTAGGTCCGCAGCTCGCAGTAGGTCCGCAGTCCTCAATTAGTCCGCAGTTCGGAGTAGCAGTTAGTTCGCAGTCCTCAGTTTCTAGAAAATGAAGTGCACGTCGACGGTGTCTCTCATCGGCGTCCCATCCGCGTGAACCCCGGGCCGAAACCGCAGCGACCGTAGCACTTCGTCTAGCCGCCGGTTGTAGCCGCCATCCCTCGAGGGATTGAACGAGATTAATCTCGCATTTCCTTTCTCATCCACGTCGAACCAGGCGATGAGATGGTATGGCTTGATTCGATCCGGCGCGGGAAGCGGAGGAATAAACAGATCTCTGAGCGTCGGCGGATAATCTTTTCCGGGACCGCCACCCGTCCCGGGGCCGACGTTGCTGCCGCGTCCGGTGCCGACGCCCGATCCAACACCGCCACCAGTGCCTGGACCTGCGCCCGCCGTGCCCGTATTGCCACTGCTTTCGCCGGCGTTCGTTGTCGTGACCGCCGAACTCACCGGCGGCGTTGGAACGACCGGAGATTCCACCTTTGGCGCCGGATCTGGCGGTTTCACCGGCGGTACAGTGAGCGGTTTCGGCTTCGGCATCGCTGTCGGATCCGATCTCACGCGCACGAATTCCAGGTGCTCTTCCCGGGAGCCCGAACCGTTGATTCCGCCGCCTCCACCGCCCGCCGGCCCCGGACCGCCCCCACCAAGCACCGGATCATGAGTGAAATTCGAGGATCCGACGATGGGCGCCAGAATGAGAAAAAGGATCACTGCGTGTATGAGCAACGACGCAATGACCCCTTTCCACTGTTTTTCCTTCTTTTGCCGCTGCTCGAAGGTCGGATAAAGCGTAGCTATTTCACATCCTTGGGCGTCATGCCAATCACCTTCACCCCCGAGCCACGCGCCACATCCATCGCCCAGATCACATCAGAGTACTTCACCGCGGGATCACCCTTGACGAAGATGATCTTGTCAGGCCGCGGGTCGAAGATCTCCTTGAGCTTCTTCGGAAGATCGGCTTTCGTCACGGGCTGCGTATTGACCCTGAAGGTGCTTCCCGGCAGCACCTCGAGAACGATCTGTGACGGCGGCGGTCCCGAGTTAGTGTTGTCGGGCGTCGGATCAGGCAGCTGCAGATCGATTGCCTTGCGCGACATCGGAATGACCATCATGAAGATGATCAAGAGCACCAACAGCACGTCGATCATCGGCGTGACGTTGATCTCGTTCGTGAGGCCAGTGCTGGGGTTCCCCTGAGACATGGCCATTATTTCTTTCCTCCCGCCGGTGCAGCAGGCGCATTGAACAAATTGTCGGTCTTAACCGCGGACACTGTCCCTGGACGCTGATCAGTGATCATCCCGGTCACCGTCACATTGTTGTGAGCCGCGATGTCCAGCGCATCCAGGACCTTTCCGTACTGCAGATCCTTGTGCGCCTTGACGTAAAGAAGTTTGTCTTCCGTGCGATTCTCGAAGATTGCCTTCAGGCGCTGGGCAAGCTCGGCGTTCGGAATCGCCTTCTTGTTCAAGTAATACTGCCCGTTCGCGTCAATTCCGAGGACTTGATCCTGATCCTCCTCGGGATGCGGCTTCAGATTGACACCGGTCGGCGGAATCGCCTGGAAACCGGCGGTGATCGCGGGGATGACGAGCATGAAGATGATCAACAGCACGAGCATCACGTCGATCATCGGCGTCACGTTTGGTGACGCCTTTACGCCCCCTGCGGTACCAGCAGACATTGCCATAACTCAACCCTCCTCGGGTTACTGCGAGATCGGTGAGTTGCCCGCTGTCGCCGTGGTGTTGAACTCGCGCGTGAAGCGGGATCTGCCGAACTCACCCGTTCCGGAGATGTTCTTGATCATGTAGTCGATCATCTCCTTCGAGGTGTAGGTCATCTCAGCGGTCAGATTGTCGATCTTGATCTGGAAGTAGTTGAAGAGCCACACCGCCGGGATCGCGACGACGAGACCGAACGCGGTCGTGATCAGCGCCTCGGACACACCGGACGAGATCGAGGCCAGACCACCCGAGCCCGACGCGGCCATGGCGGCGAAGGAGTTCACGATTCCCATCGTGGTGCCGAGAAGTCCGACGAACGGAGCGGTTGCGCCGACGGTGGCGAGAATGCCGAGGCCGCGCTTGAGATCCGTGATCGTCATCAACATCTCGCGCTCGATCGCGCGCTCAGCCGAGTTGATATCGGCGACCGTTACCGATCCATCCTGAATCAATGGCCGAATCTCAGTCAGTGCTCCACCGAGAACGCGAGCCACATGCGACTTCTTGTACTTGTCGGCGAGAGTTACTGCTTCGGCGAGATTGTCTTCCTCGAGGAACTGCGAGAACTCGGGCGCGAACTTGCGCGTCTCGCCCTGCGCTTGGCGAAGATCCCACCACTTCTTGATGGCGACAGAAAGGGACCAGATCGACATGATGGCGAGGACATACACAATGCCCTTCGCGAAGTTGCCCATCTGGTTGTAAATGTCGAGCAATGACAGCTGCATTGTTTACTCCGGGAAGGGTTGGTTAGCGGGGAACGGCAAACTGGAAGGACTGTTGGACCAGCTGGTTGACCGGCTTGCCGCCGATCATCGCGGGGCTGAACTTCATCCGCGGCAGAACGTTCTTCACCGCCTGTGTGAACAGCTCATTCGTCGATTTCAGCACCTTGAACGAATCCATATCGGCTCTTCCGGAGCTATTGACTACGAACTGAGCCTGGACTTCGCCCGCAATGCCCGAGCTTTCCAGAACCGACGGATACTTCGGCTTCGGACTCTCGGCGAGCATCTCAGCGGGCTTCTCGACCTGGAACTCGAAATAGGTCTGGTTGGTGTTGGCGATTCCGCCCACGACGCCAGTACCTGTGCCGCCCTTTACGCCCTTGCCGCTGAAGTCGTTTTCGTTCGTGATCGCCTTCGAGAGATCGATCTCGGGAATCTTGATGTCGATCCTGACGGGGGCGCGAAGAACCTGGAACCCCTTCGGCGGAGGCGGCTTGACGACGACCTCCTTCGGCGGCGGCGGCTTGTCCGGCACCTTCGGGGGCTCCTTCTTCATCTCGACGAACTGAATCTTCTCAGCCTTCGCCTTTTCGTCCTTGGCGCCAGCGCGCGCGGTTGCGTACACCGCGGCTGAGATCAGAACTGTGTGGAGTACGATGCTGAACACCGTACCACCAGCCATCTTCTGCTTCTTAGCCTTTGACTCAAGAAGTTGGTTAAACATTCCTCACCCAATGGGAAGTTCGTGAACGAAAGGTGTTCGCAAATGGAATCGTGCGGAATACCCGCAAGATTAAGAATCAATGAAATAGTATTAAGGAAGTCCTAACTAATGCGAGAGCGTAAACACGAAAGGCATTTGAACCAGCTGCCTCACGTGCACGCCACCGACCTCGGCTGGGATGAAGCGCATCCGAAAAAGAGCCGACCTCACCGCCTCTTCGAACAGCGGATTGTCAGAGCGCACGAATCGAAGACTTCCTTCCTCGGCGCGTCCCTGCTCGTTGACAACGAATTGCGCGATCACCTGCCCTTCGACGCCTGAGCTTCTGAGCGCCTCCGGGTATCGCGGTGGCGCGCTGCCGGGAATTACCCCCACTTGCTTCTCGACCTGGTCCGCACGAAAAGGCGCACCGCCTGGACCTCCCCCGCTCTCTTGCTCGCCATTCGATGCGGACGCGATTGCGCCATCACTGAAGTCGCCGGGCCTCGACACCACGTCGCTGATGTCGATTGAGGGGACCTTTATATCGACGTCAGGAGCGACAAATATCAGACGGTGACCATCGACGTGCCGCTGCCCGCTCGTCGCCGGCGACGCGGATTGAACTGGAAGAGGATCGCGGGGAAAGTAGACCGGCCGAACGGTCTCCCGAAACTCGGCCGGTTGAACTCGCGCCTGCGCGG
>DASWGL010000502.1:0-6962 GCA_036393735.1 Gemmatimonadaceae bacterium
GTCGAGGTCGATGACGTAGAGCGGCCGCGAGGTCGCGAGCCCGAGGCCCTTGCGCTGACCGATCGTGAAGCCGGCGACGCCGCCGTGGCGTCCCAGCGTGCGGCCGTGCACGTCGACGATCGCGCCCGGCCGGAACGACGCCGGATCGCGCTGACGCAGAAAGCCGCGGTAGTCGCCATCCGGCACGAAGCAGATCTCCTGGCTCTCCGGCTTCTCCGCGATCACCTCCAGCCCCATCGCATGCGCGCGGGCGCGCGTCTGCGCCTTATCGAGGTCGCCGACGGGAAGGATCATCCGGGACAGCACGCCGCGGTCGATTCCCCAGAGGAAATAAGTCTGGTCCTTGTTCTGATCGACTCCCCGGCGAAGCTCGCCACCGACGACGCGAGCGTAATGTCCGGTAGCGATCCATCGCGCATCGATTGCATCTGCCTTTTTCAGGAAGTCGCGGAACTTCGTGAACGTGTTGCAGCGAACGCAGGGGATCGGAGTGCGGCCGCGCGCGTACTCTTCGACGAAGTTGTCGACCACATCGTGCCCGAAGCGGCTCTCCAGGTTGAGAACGTAATGCGGGATCCCGAGCTGCTCGCAGACGCGCCGCGCGTCGTTTACGGAATCGAGCGAGCAGCAGGGACGGTCAGGAACGTCTTCGCCGTGACAGAACAACTTCATTGTCGCGCCAACGACATCGTAGCGCTGCTCGACGAGCAGCGCCGCGGCGACCGATGAGTCGACGCCTCCGGACATGGCGACCAGCACTCTCTCTCGCGACATCATTATTCCGCGGCCGTGAGCTGTCTCGCCTTGGCGACGAGAGCGGGGAAGACTTCGATGACACGATCGATGGATTGATCCGTCGTCAGGACGCCGAGGCTCATACGGATGGCGGCGCTTGCGAGGTCGGGACGAACGCCGATCGCCGTCAGCACGTGGGACGGGCTTATGCTTCCGCTCTGGCACGCCGAGCCGCCAGAGGCGGCGATGCCTCGGAGATCAAGCGCCATGAGGAGCGATTCGCTGTCGGTCCCCGGCACGGAGACGTTCAGGATGTGTGGGGCGCGCTCCGCCCCGCGACCGTGGATGACCGCGTCGGGGATTCTCGCCAGGATTCCCGCCTCGAGCTTCTCGCGCAGCTTCCGGATGCGCGCGCAATGCGCCTCACACTCCGCGAGCGTGAGCTCGGCGGCGCGAGCCAACCCTACTGCTGCGGCGACATTCTCGGTACCTGGTCTCCGACCCCGATCCTGGGTGCCGCCGTGCATCAGCGGCTCGATGTGGGTGCCGCGGCGGATGAAGAGCGCGCCAATGCCCTTGGGCGCGCCGAACTTGTGGCCGGAGATGGTGAGAAAGTCGAACTGCTGCGTCTGCGCGTCGATCCGGGTTTTCCCGAACGCCTGGACAGCGTCAGTATGGACGAGTGCGCCGCGCTGCTTCGCCTTGGCCGCAAGCTCCGGCAGCGGCTGAATCGAGCCGATCTCGTTGTTCACCCACATGATTGTGCAGACGGCGACTTTGTCGTCGACGAGCTCGTCGAACGATGCTGGATCGATAACACCGTCGGACGTCATCCCCAAGAAGCGCTCCTCGGCGCCTTCATGAGCCGCCTGATGCACCGCGCCGAGAATTGCCTTGTGCTCGATCGGCGTCGTAACGACGGCGGTCCGCCCTTTTGCCTTGAGAGCGCGCCAGGCACCCAGAATGGCGAGGTTGTCGGCTTCAGTACCGCCCGAGGTGAAGCAGATCTCGTCCGGCCGCGCGCCTAGACATCGGCCCACTCGTTCCCGAGCCTCATCCAGCGCCGCGCGCGCTTCGCGCCCCCACCGGTGCGTGCTAGAAGGGTTCCCGAAGCGGGGGCCGTAGAACGGCTTCATCGCGTCGAAAACCTCTTCCCTCACCGGCGTCGTGGCGGCGTGGTCGAGATAAATCGGGTCAGTGAGCATGGGTTGAATTTAAGTGACACATGAGGTGTGAGGGAGGACACATGAGGCGTAACGGAGACTGTTTTAAGGTCCTCCGGCGCGTGCCAAATCGTAGTAATTACGTCGCTAACGCGTGAAGAATTTGCTCCTCACTTCCCAAAGTTTTGGGAAAAAGCGCTGGGAGATCGTCTGCTGAAGATACTTCGAGCCGAGGGTGCCGCCTGTGCCCGAGGTCAACGGGCCGATGATCCGCTCGACCAGCTGAACGTGCAGGAATCGCCACATGGCGAAGCCCTGCTCGTATTCCAGGAGTCCCTCTGCCAACATCTGCAGCGGCCTCTGGTTCTGGTCGGCGTAGATCTGCTCGAGTGTCACGCCCTCCGAATCGAGCAGATCATCGAACAGCTGCTGCAGCGTGGGCTTGGCGAGCGCCTGCTTGACCAGAGGCGCAATCTCACCGTGCGCCTTCAGGACCTGCAGAAAATGCGCGTCGCGCATCCCGGACATTGCCTCGATCACGCGGAACTGTATGCTTTGCGAGCCGCTTGACGTGCCGAGGTAGCCGCGAAATTGCGCGAACCGCTGCGGCGGTAGTGTTTCGAGGGCGGCGAGCTGTCCGGTAACGATGTGAACGAGGGCGTTCACTCTTCGTACTGATGTGAGGGCGCCGAGCGTGTCCCGTGCTTCGATGAGCGCGATGAGTCCGTCGAGCTCGTGGAGAATCAGCTTGAACCAGAGCTCGCTTGCCTGATGGACGATGATGAAAAGCAGCTCGTCGGGGTGCTCGGGCTTGGAGCGGGGGCGTTGTAGCTGTAGCAGCTCGTCGAGGGCGAGATACGACGAGTATGTGAGCTCGGGCGCGGAATTCTTTGGGGCCGGGGCGGGAGCAGGCTTGCGTCCTTTGCCGCTCAAAATGTCGAGACCTCGAGCGACGTCACATCCTCCACCCGCATCGTCTCCGTCGTGTAGAAAGGCTCGCCGTAGCGGCACCGAATGAGCGACCCGTAGTGCGCGGCGTGGTGGCGAATCAATTCGTGGAGCGGCTCCCCGTTCGGATAGACCTCACCCGCCTGAACCGTCTCAACGAACTGCGATTCGTAGCATGCGATCGCCTCGAGCTTTTTCTCGAATGCTTCGCTGATATCCACGACGAAGGTCGGCTTCTGATTGTCTTCGCGGAACGAGAGGGCGTGAAGGACCTTGAGCGGGCGGTGCGGCGGGACTTTTGGCTCGACCTTCTTCAGGCCGGCGACGAAGCACGCATCGCGAACGAGCTGCGCGACAATCGGATGGTCCGGATGTCGTCCGTGCAGGGAATGCGTGATCACGATCTTCGGCTGGAGACGCCTGATGACGACCGCCACCTTCGCGCGTGTCTCGGGTGTGTTCTGGATTCCGCCATCAGGGAATCCGAGGTTTTCGCGCACGGCGACGCCCATCACTTTCGCCGCTTTCGCAGCCTCCGTCGCGCGCAGCTCCGGCGTGCCGCGGCTGGCCAACTCCCCCGCGGTGAGGTCCAGGATTCCGGTGGCCCTCCCGAGGGCGTGGGCGCGGATGAGAGTGCCGCCACAAATGAGCTCGATGTCGTCGGGGTGGGCGGCGATGGCGAGAACCTCGACTCGTTTCATGCGGAGAATCTACTCGTACCGCAGAGCATCGATCGGATCCAGCTTCGCCGCCCTCTGGGCGGGAAGCATGCCGAATATGATTCCAATGCTCACAGAGACCATCACTGCAACGACCGTAAGTCCGATCGGAACGCTGGCGTCGATGTTCATCGCCAGCGTCGCCAATCGCCCGAACGTCAGGCCGATGACAATACCGAGAATACCGCCGAAACCGGTGAGCGTGGCGGCCTCCACCAGGAACTGAAACAGAATCTCACGCTTCGTCGCCCCTAGCGCCTTCCGGATGCCGATCTCGCGCGTTCTGCTCGTCACCGACACCATCATGATCGCCATGACTCCGATGCCGCCAACCAGAAGGCCGACGCTCGACAGCACGATCATCACCAGAAAAAACACACCGGTGATCTTGTTGAACGTGTCGAGAATCTGATCCTGGGTGATCAGGTCGAAATTGTTCTTGTCCGCCGGATGTAACCTGCGCATCTCGCGCAGGGCGATCGTCACCGCCTCCTGGGCCTGCGCGGTCGTCACTGCTTTCTTGGGCTTGACCGGGATGTAGAGCGCGTTCGTCTTGTCGATCGTGAACTGGTGGTCGAGCATCGCGTACGGCACGATCGCTCCGATGTCCTGTCCGGGGGGTGAGAAGATATTTTCGGGCTGTGCGTAGAGACCGATCACGCGTGCCGGCCGTCCGCTGATGTGGATCTGTTTGTCGAGGACCGATTCGCGGCCGAACAGTTTCTTCGCCGCGTTCTCGTCGAGCACGGCGACGCTCGCCCCCGACGACATCTCGGCCGGAGTGAACCACCGTCCGTCGAGAAGCTCGCCACCCTGGATCTCCTGGTAGCGGTCGTCGGCACCCATGATGAGGATGTTCTGGGTGCGCTGTGCTCCGTAGGATAGACGGCCGTTCGACTGAGCCCAGATCGCCGCGTACGAGATCTCAGGAAGCTGCCGAATCCGCTCGGCTTCCGCCTCGACAAGGTCAGGACGCACTCTGATCCACTTTGGCAGGCGGTCCGGATTCACTGGCGTCTGCGAGAAGACCTTGACCACATAGAACGTCGTCGGGCCCGCGATTTCGATCGTACGTACGATCTGGCCCTGAATTCCCTGGACGATTGCCGCCATCGTCATGACGGTAGACACGCCGATGACCACGCCCAGGATGGTTAGAGAAGATCTGAGCTTGTTCGCGCGCAAGGTGTCCAGCGCGATCTGAACGTTGCTCTGAATACGCTCAGTGAAAATCATTCGGCGCGCAGTGCATCAATCGGATCGAGCTGGGCCGCGCGCGACGCCGGGTAAACGCCGAACAGTACTCCAACCCCCGCACCCAGCGCGAGCGCGAGCGTAACTGACCAGAGGCTGACTCGGGCGGGAAGTGGCGATGCGAAACTCACCAGGCCCGCTAGTCCCCAGCCGGCCGCCACGCCGAAGAGACCACCAATGCTCGCCAGCACGATCGCCTCCACGAGGAACTGGCGACGAATGTCACCCGGCTTCGCGCCAAGCGCCTTTCTGACGCCGATCTCGCGGGTGCGCTCGGTGACGGACATCAGCATAATGTTCATGATGACGATTCCGCCGACGACGACTCCGATCGCCACGATGGCCGGGATGACGGAAAAGAGAATCTTCGTCAGGTTCTTCCAGAACTCCACCAGCGCATCCGCGGTCTCGACCGAATAGTCGGGCTCATCTGCGGGGCGCAGCCGGTGCGCGATGCGCATCGCTTCGTCAGCGCGCTGCATTCCACTCGCGACCAGCAGCGCGGTCGGCATCTTGACGGACACCGTGTTGGTCTTTCGGCGGCCATATATCATCTCGAACGTCGGCAGTGGCAGCAGCACGAATCCGTCGAATGACTGCCCGAGCACTCTACCCTTCTTCGCGATTGTTCCGATGACGGTATAACGCTGGCCGACGATCCGGATGTCCTGCCCGACGGGATCTACGGTCTCAAACAGTTTCTCGGCCACATCAGCGCCAATCACCGCGACCGCTCTGCGATCGTGCACGTCGATGTCGCTGATGGGACGCCCGCTCGCGAACACATAGTCCTGGACGACCTGGTACGGAGCGGTCACGCCCAGTATTGCGACGTCGGTCTGCGTTTTGTCGCGCCATACAATGTCGGCAATGGGAGTGGGCCAGCCCGATTGCATGCTGACGGCCACGGCTTCCGGTACGGCCGCAATTACCGCGTCCGCGTCCGACTCCGTAAGGCGAGGCCTCTTTTGCAGCCTTTTCCACTCTTCGTCGTCGAAGAGTCCGATGCGGATGGGAGTTCTTCTCACCTGGAAAGTATTCGCGCCGATCAGGGCACTGGCGAGATTCTCCTTCACGTACGCGTTCATGCCTGAGATGATCGCGACGACGGCGACGAGAAACGCCACGGACACGATGATGCCGAGCAGCGTGAAGAAGGAGCGCAGCTTGTTGACGCGGATCTGCTCGAGCGCGGTCGTTATTACATCGATGAAGCGCATGGAACTAATTTCGATGAATCGCGCCGTTGCCGCTACAAAGAACTGATTAACTGCAAATGAACGGGTGCCAGAGGTCGGTAGCGTAGTTGCCAGTTATCCTGTTCACGACGCCCGGACTTGCTTCAGTGCCGCTCAGGGCACAGGCAGTTTGCTTGTGCCTCGATCAGGGGTAGAAAAGTCAGGGCGTAGTGAACTGCCGACTGGCATCTATGCCACTGACGTCTGGCACCCGTTCAGTTGCACCCAATCTCTACCGCGACGAGCCGCCATTTATTCGTACCTGAGCGCCTCTACCGGATCGAGCCTTGCCGCGCGTGCGGCGGGAAGGATCCCAAAGAGAATCCCGGTGAACGCGCTTGTCGCCAATGCCGCAATGACTGCCGAGACTGGCGTCGAAGCCGGCACTGCGGGGAAGGCAGTCTTGATTCCCAGGGCCACCAGAACGCCCAGCACCAAACCGATCGCGGCGCCAATGCTTGTCAGCGTCGCGGCCTCGACGAGGAATTGCCAGAGGATCGCGCTCTTGGTCGCGCCCAACGCCTTCCGCACGCCTATCTCGCGCGTGCGCTCGGTGACGCTGATCATCATGATCGCGACTACGCCCACTCCGCCGACCAGCAGTCCGACCGAGGACAGCGCCAGCCCAACCACGAAGAATGTACCGAACAACTTGTTGTAGATCCCCATCAACCGGTCCTGCGTCACGATCTCGAAGGTGTTCTTGGCAGTCGATCTGAGCCCGCGTCGCGCTCGCAACAGCGCCGTGACATCGTCAGTCGCTTCCTCCGTCGTGACGCCGGGCTCCGGCTTGACGATGAGATCCACGCCACGCATCCACGGGTTCAGGCTCCGTCGCGCCGACTCGAACGGCACGATCGCCTTCGCCTGATCGCCGCCCCCGGCCGACGTGGGCGTTCCCATCG
>DASWGL010000503.1:0-2259 GCA_036393735.1 Gemmatimonadaceae bacterium
TCCGCTCGGCGAGGTGAAAAGCAGCACCCTCGAGCCCGTCGACGACCGATGTGCATGACGGGCACGGCTGCTCGACAAGCGGCAGCTCGGCTGTCTTGCCCCCTGGGGCACCCGCTCGTGGGTCTTCCGACCAGCGCGGGAACATCATGTTGTAGATGACCAGCGAGTTCTTGCCCGGTGCGAACAACTCCGAGAACCTCACCTTGCTGCCATCGGCCGCGGACTCGAAGACGTAGTCCTCCCTGATGAGGCCGCCCGCTGGGAGTGCCCGGCGCTGGGCGGCGACCTGCTCGTTCAGCCGCCGGAGCTCTGCCTCCGCCTCCAACAGCTCGTTGCGTGTGCGCCGGTATTCGCTCGACTCGCCGGGGAAGTGGACATTCGGGTCGAGGAGTACTTCCCGCCACTTGTTCATGTCGCGTGGTTTGCCCTTGAGAGCCATTGTTTCCATCCTTTCCTATGCTCCGAACTCTCTCCCTTGTGGAGTGGGAAATTCGGAGCGTCTTTTCAATCCGTGTCCGATTAGCTCTTGCGTTTCTCGACTTGTTCGAGAAGGAAGACCAGCCCCTCGGACATTGTCGGGTGAGCGAATATCGCGTTGCGCAACACGGTGTACGGCAGTCGCCCGACCATCGCGGTCTGAACTGCCGCCATCAGCTCGCTTGCCTCGATACCAAACGCGGTGAAGCCAACAATTTCGTCGCTCTCGTTGCCGATCAGCATCTTCATAAAGCCGCGTGGTTCGGCGATCGTGTGGGTGCGGAGCACATTCGCCATCGGCAGTTTCGCGACGCGATATTCGATTTTGTCGCGCTTCGCCTCGATCTCGTTGCGGCCGACGCGCGCCAGTTCCGGATCGGTGAACATGCAGAACGGCACGATGCGATCCTTCGTGGTTCGATTGCCGCCCTTCAAGTTGTCATGCACGACGCGGAAGTCGTTATACGCGACGTGTGTGAATTGCGGACTGCCCGCGCAATCACCCATCGCCCACACGTTGGATGCGGTCGTCTCCAGCCGGTCGTTGACCTTGATATAACCACGCTTGTCGAGCTCGACCCCGACTTGCTCCAGTCCGATTCCCTCCGTATTTGGCGTCCGACCGAGGGAGACGAGAAGATGGGTGCCTTCGGTGATCCGTTCACCGCGACCGTCTTTTGCGTATACCCGAACCTCTTTGCCTGAAAGTCCCTCAACCTGAGAGACATGAGTGCCGAGCAGCACTTCGATTCCCTCGTCGTGAAACAAATCAAGGAGAATGGCACCAACGTCAGGATCTTCCCGCTCGGCAAGCTGCGCGCCTTGTTCGATCACGGTAACATCCGATCCGAACCGCCGTACCGCCTGCGCGAGTTCAAGGCCAATATAGCCTCCGCCAATTACTATGAGATGACCCGGCAGACGATCGAGATCGAGCGCTTCGATATGGGTCATCGGACTCGCCGCGGTGAGCCCGGGAACATTAGGGATCGCCGAGTGCGAACCCAGGTCGAGGAACACACGTTCGCCAACAATCCGCCGAGTGCCGCCATTGTTGAGCGCGACCTCGACCGTTTTCGGAGCAACGAAGCGGCCTTGACCCATGATCAATTCTATTCCGGCGTCCGTGGTACGCTTGGCGTGGAACTGATGTTCCGCTTCGACCATTTTGCGTTTGCGCTGCTGGACGCCGGCCATGTTGACTCGGAGTTTATCCATTTCCAGTCCGAATTCAGCGCCGCGCCGCACCAGCGATGCTATTCTCGCGGAGTAGATCACGTTTTTGCTTGGCAAGCACGCGATATTCGGGCAGGAACCGCCGAGCCATTTCCGCTCGACCATCGCAGCGCGATGACCCTCGTCGGCCATCGTCCAGGCGGTCCACTTACCGGCCTCGCCGCTTCCTAGAACCAGAATTTCGTATTTTTCCGGGTCAGCCATTGGCCCATCTCCTTAATAATTCATTCCGTCCGGAATCAAATCCTGATCCGCTCGACTTCGTCGAGGGAAATCTCATCCTGGGTGCGATCGTACAACTTGGTCGTGCGCGGCGATTCGTGCGCCGCGATCTGCTGCGCATGCTCGAGCGTTCCGCCGTTCTGCATGTAGGTCGTGATGCCGGTCGCGCGGAATGTGTGACAGCAGGTGGAGTAGGGCAGGGCCGCTGCCTTCGCTCGCCGTTTGATCATTGCTAAAACGTCCTCCCGCGCCATCGGATTCTCGGTAAGCTTGTTTCCCTTCCGAATCGCCCGGAAGAGCGGTCCTTTCTTTTCGGCGGCAATG
>DASWGL010000504.1:0-9589 GCA_036393735.1 Gemmatimonadaceae bacterium
TCGCACCCGACAAGTGGCACTTCACACTCCGGTTTCTTGGGCCGACTACGCGAGAAGCGAGAGACGCGATCGTTGCGCGACTCTCGGACGCCAAGCTCGGTTCCCAATTCAACGTGCGGTTCGGCGAGCTTGGAGCCTTTCCCAACGCGCGTCGCGCCCGCATCCTGTGGCTCGGCGTAACTCGAGGCGGTGAAAGATTGTCTGAGCTCGCCGCCATCGCCGAGGACGCCGCGTGGAGCGCCGGGTTTGCGCCGGAAGGCAGGGGCTTCAAGCCTCATTTGACTCTCGCCCGGATCGATCCACCCCAGGCGATCTCTGCGCTCCTGGCGCAAAAGCATCGGTACGATATCGAGATGCTGGTCACAGCACTGACTCTGTACCGCAGTAACCTGGGTGGCGGTCCGGCCAGGTACGAGGAAGTCGTGAGGTTCGACCTCTAAGCAAGGTTAGCTAGCGGAAGGGTGGCATCCGAAGATGAGTATCTGCGAGACGACGGTCGAATTTGGGTCTCATTTGTTCTTTCCGAGCCGTTCGCCGCGCCTCATCCTCGACACCACGATCCCGTAGGCGGTGAGATTGAGAACCAGCGCCAAACTCCCCAGCACTACCTGCGTCGACCGCGTTAGCCCGGCCGGATAGAGGACCGGCTGAATGTAGTGCTCGATGAATCCGCCGCTGTAGCCCGCTTCGCCACCACGCGCTCTCAAAGAATTCTCCAGCGGAGTGAGCGGGCAGATCCAGCCCGTGTACTCGATCAGAACACCCCAGATCGCCGCCGGAATGTGTAGCCACGCCGCCCGCGGCCACCTGAGCACCAGCAATCCTCCGAGCACCACGAAGAGGACGAATGTGAGGTGAACGACGAGTACGAGATCGGCGAGCGCCCGGTAGATCAAGCGGCAGGAATGGCGAGTCCGGCGGTCGCGTCAAAATTCATCTTCTTCACGAGCGCATCGAACCTCGGCTCGGCGCGCAGCGGATCGGCAATCGGATGCACACGAAGGTACGCGGCCCAGCCGCGCCGCTCATCGATCGCACGGTCGGTCCAATCGAGCGCCTTCTCCTTGTCGCCGAGGGCTAGATAAACGAGCACCTGCTCGACGGGAGAGACGTAGTCGCTCTTCATCTTTTCCTCCAACTCTGCAGCTATGTGCTTCGCATAAGCAGGATCGCCGGCGGCCGCGAGCGAGTATCCGAGCGTCGCCTTCGTCATCGTTCCATACTCCGGCGCGAGCGCCAGCGCCTCGCGCAGCACTCTCTCGGCCGCGGGGAATTGCTTATGGAGCGTGAGAATCAACCCCAGGATCCGAAAACTCTCTTCGGCGGTCGGATTCATCGCGATGGCGCGATCGAGGTGATAGCGCGCCTGGTCGTATTTCCGCGCGTAGAGATAGCAATAACCCAGACTACGGCGCACCGACACCGAAGAGGGATCGTTCTCCTGCGCCATGTGCGCTTCGAGCAGCGCCTCATCGAACTTTCCCTGCGACGCGAGCAGGAAGGCGTACCACTGGTGCGCCGGCGCGTAGCGGGGATCCAGCTCGATCGCGCGAGCGAATTCCTTTGCCGCCTCATCCCAGCGCCAATCGTAGATGAAGAGGCTCCAAGCGAGCGACGCATGGGCCTCTGCCAGCGTATCATCCAGCTGGATCGCTTTCCGGGCGTAGAACTTTGCCTTCTGATGGCCCTCGTGCACCGGGACGTTCCGATAATCAATGTGGAGAGAATACGAGTCCGCCAGACCCGTGTAAGCCAACGCGTACGTCGGATCTAGCGCGATCGCTTCCTCGAAGTACTTGATGCCTTCGAAGACTCCCTCGGACGTGCGCTTGTTCCAGGCGTAGCGGCCGCGAAGGTATAACCCGTAAGCCGCCACGTTTTCGGTGTGCCGATTCGCTGGAGCGGGCGCGATGTCCGCAAACGAAATCGAGCGCAGCGTCGTGACGATGGTGCGCGCGATCTCGTCCTGAATCGCAAAGACATCGATCAGCCTGCGGTCATAGCGCTCGGACCACATCAGCCGCCCGTCATCCGTCGACGTCAGCTGCACGGTAATGCGAAGGTTCTCCCCCGAGCGGCGCACTGAACCTTCGAGCACTTCCGACGCCTCGAGCAGCGCTCCGATCGCGCGCACATCCTGCGCCTTGCCCTTGAGCGCGAATACAGAAGTGCGCGATGCAACCCGCAGTCCTTCCACCTTCGCCAGCGCGTTGATCAGCTCGTCGGTGATTCCGTCGCTGAGGTACTCGTTGTCCCGGTCCGGGCTGGAGTTAACGAATGGGAGGACGGCGATCGTTCGCGTCGTCGCGGCGGAGGGCTGACTCGGTGCCGACCGGGCGTGGGAGAGGGCGTCGCAGAATTCAGAGATCGTCGCGAACCGTTGCGTCGGATTCTTCGCCAATGCCCGCTCGAGCACTCTGTCGAACCCAACAGGCGCATCCGGGCGCAACGTCCTCACCGGACGCGCCTTTTCAGTGACCTGCTTGGCCATCGTCGCTCGAGCAGTGGCTCCACGGAGAGGCGGCTCGCCCGCAAGCATCTCGTAGAAGACACAGGCGAGACCATACACGTCGCCTGGAACCCCGATCTCTGTTTCACCCGCTGCCTGTTCGGGGCTCATGTACTCCGGAGTCCCGAGCGCGAGTCCCGCGAGCGTGATGGACTCCTCGGCGGTGGTGGAGGCCACGTGAGCGATGCCGAAATCAGCCAGCAGCGCGTGGTCGTCAGCGAACAGAATGTTCTCCGGCTTCACATCGCGGTGCACGAACCCGTTGCGATGCGCGTAGTCCAGCGCCGCGCCGATTTCGTTGACGATGCGGAGCGCATCGTCGATCGGAAGCCTTTTCTCGCGGTTGAGCCGGTCGCGCAGCGAGCCGCCCGGGACAAACGGCGATACGTAGTAGAGCGATCCGTCGGATTCACCCGAGTCGATCAAGGGAACGATGTGCGGATGCGAGAGGCGCGCGGCGATGCCGATCTCGCGAAGGAATCGCTCGGCGCCGACCGAGGCGCCGAACTCCTGCTTCAGGATTTTGATCGCGACTTTGCGCTTGTGCTTCTTCTCCTCGGCGAGGTGAACTGTCGCCATGCCACCATGGCCGAGCAAGCGCTCGATCGTGTAACGGTCAGAGAGCGTGTTGGCGAGGGAAGCCGGGGCGTCGCTCATGGCGGGAATATAGCCGCTGAGCGGGCCGCAGGCCTTTCACCCTCTACGCTTGAAGAACTGCACCGCGCGCTCGTGCTTCTTTGCCGCGGTCAGGGTCTTGAAGGTACCAAGATTACGCCGCTTGCCGGTCTTCGAATCCTTCTTTCGGGAATAGAGGCGGTACTCCCCGGATTTCAGCTTGCGAATCATCGAAACGACCTCCTGGTGGATCGTCCCGAATCTAGACGGCCGCGGGGCCTCGTCCCGCGGTGCGGAATGCCCAGATCGACAGAGCGCCCGTCACGATGAACGCGATGCCAGAAAACCAGATCGGAACGGTGAAAAGATCGATCTGTACCGGCCAGCCCAGTACGATGCGCGTGAGCTGGATGAGCGAGACAATTGCAAAGATGGTTCCGGATACTTGCTCGTAACGACGCATGACGACGCCCTCCTGGAATGTGGCGATGCGAATGTGTTCAATGCTTTTTGTTCACGCTATCGGCTGCCGGTGGCATGAGTCGACGCTCGGCGGCCAAGTTACCCGGCCCGAGGATCCCTCCGCCACTCTCCAGACGGCCGATGGCGACGTACCTCGGACGCGCTCTCGACGAGTACCCGTCCGGGCTTCCGAGCGACACCTGACTTACCGAGATTCGGGGCGCGTTGACCTTCCACTCGTCGACGATCCAGGTTCCGGATGGAACGCGGCGAAAATGAGTGAATCCCCAAGCCTCGAACTGGTTAATCACGCCGGCGTTCACGAAACGGAATACAACCTCGCGCAGCTCGGATGTCTCCTGATCGACCCACAGCACGCCGGTGATGTCCGCCACCTCGCGGCGCGGTACGGGCTCGAACGAAACGCCGATCTGCCCATTACGGTCCGGTTGGCGTACCAGCCGGAAGCAGTGAGTCGCGGCAAACTGCTCCGACAGCAACACCATTTCGTCGGGGGCGAAATAATGCCAGCCCGTCTCCAGATCGCCGAGGACGTAACCGTCGTTCGCTAGAGTCCCGGGATCGATCGCGCCGAAGGGTCGCTGGGTGGTGATCAAAAAGACGGTGCTGTCCGCGCTGATCACGGTCCCATCGTTATTGAGCTCCGTTCGGTAAGTGTGAGCCCGGCCGATACCTTCGAGGTCTTCCGTGGTGAGCTGGCTCGATCGAAGAGCCTTGTTTATCTCGTCCCAAACGGTCGAGAGCGCCGCGGCACCATGGTCGTTCCGCCCGCACGGGGATTTCGAGTTGACGACGATGCGCTCGAGGACTACGCGCGGGCTCTCGACGTTCAGCGAGAGCTCGCTCTCGCGAGGGAGCGACACAGGACCCGATACGAATGGCAAGTATCCGATGCGCCTGACGCGAACGCGGTAGACGCCGGGCGCGCCGCGAAGAACCCGGGCGCCTGATTCTCTGCTCAGCCCCTCCGCTACGACGCTGTCGTGGCTGTCGAGGAGTGCGACCAGTGCGCCACTGACCGGTGTGCCAGCCTCGTTGAGACTGATCCTGAGCTCGGTCGTCGCCTCCTGACCTCGAGCGCTCGATGTCAGAACGCACGCGCCGAAAACCGGACCGTAAAGGAGTCCTCGAAGTCTCATGCAGCCTCCCGCTCTACTGCCGCGCCAAACGACCGGCGCCTAACCCACGGGCGCGATCCTGAGAATGGTGTTGCCCGAGATCATGTACAGCTCTCCCGCAAAATCCACCCCGAAGGACGCCACCGCGCTCGACGTTAGTCCCCAATCTTTCTGATCCACGGCAACGCCGCTCTCATATCTGAGGCTCTTGAGGAAGCCGGCGCAATAGTCAGAATAGAAATAGTGGCCGCGAATCGCGGGAATTGCGCTCCCGCGATACACATATCCGCCCGTGATAGAGCATGGACCATTGTGCCCGTAGTCGATAAGGGGCAGCTCGAATCCGGTTTGATTGCACGTCGACGCGTTGTAGCAGCTCAGTCCTTCCATCACGGGCCAGCCATAGTTGAGGCCCGCGCGGTTTGCGGCGACCGCGTCGACTTCCTCGTGGAGGCCTTGTCCGACGTCGGCGATGTAGAGGAGGCCCGTCGGCGCGTCGAACGCGTAGCGCCACGGATTTCTCAATCCCTTCGCCCAGACCTCACCGCGGTGGTTGGCCTGCCCGACGAACGGGTTGTCCGCCGGAATCGCGTACGGATCGCCGTGATCGACGTCGAGCCTCAGGAGCGAGCCCAGCAACGCATTAAAGTTCTGAGCGTTGCCAAGCGGATCTCCGCCGCCCCCGCCGTCACCGAGTCCGGCGTAGAGCATTCCGTCGGCGCCGAATGTCAGGAGTCCACCGTTGTGATTGGCGTAGGTCGAATGGGGCGCCGTGATTATGAGCTTGGATGTAGTTGGGTCCGCCACCTCCGGATTCGACGTCGTCGTGAATCGCTCGACCCGGATGTCGCCGTTCGTCTGGGTGGTGAAGTAGACGTAAAAGAAATGATTCGTCGCATACTGGGGATGGAACGCGACGCTCAACAATCCGCGTTCTCCGCCGCTCAGGACTCTCGTCGAGATGTCGAGAAACGGTGTCGTCTGGAGCACGCCGTTTCGAATAACGCGGATTCGCCCACCCTGCTCGACAACGAAAATGCGTCCGTCGTTGAGGGGCTGCGCCAGGAAAACGGGACTCGCGAGTCCGGCGGTGATGAAAGGATCCAGCTTGAGACTGATGCCAGGCGGCAATGGAGATCCGCCATCACCAGGACCTGTGGAATCGGAGTGACAGGCCGCGATCGCGAGCGTTGCTACGCTCGCGCACAGCACACGAACCACGCGTGAGATCATCGAGCATCCACTGAAAGAGAGGTTGGCCGGCCATGGTATATTTCCGGCGCACCGAAAGAATACACCAGTCCGCGCAACTCACATGCCCCGACACGTCCAGAAAGAACGACTCCACCGCGATTTCCTTCAGATCGCGGATTACACGGCCAAAGAGCTCGACAAGCTGTTTGCGCTCGCCGAATTGATGCGCGCGGGAAAGTACAAGAAGAAACCGCTCGCCGGAAAATCACTGGCGATGATCTTCATGAAGTCATCGACGCGAACGCGCGTCTCGTTCGAAGTCGGAGCCTGGCAGCTCGGCGGACACGCGCTCTTTCTCTCGCCCCGCGACGTACAGCTCGGACGCGGAGAGCCTATCGCCGACACTGCGCGGGTGCTCTCGCGTTACGTCGACGGCATCATGATCAGGACCTTTGCGCATTCCGAGATCGAGGAGCTGGCGCGCTACGCCGACGTGCCGATCATCAACGGCCTCACCGACCTCGTGCACCCTTGCCAGGTCCTCGCCGATGTTCTCACCGTCAGGCAGCACCTTGGCGGCTACAAGGGGAAGCGCGTCGCCTGGATCGGCGATGGCAACAACATGGCGAACTCGTGGCTCAACGCGGCGTACGTGCTCGGGTTCGAGCTCACGCTCGCGTGCCCCGAAGGCTATGACCCGGATCCGATGATCTACCAACGCGCGGCATCAAAAACCAAAGTGCGAATCGTGCGCGATCCCGCCGAAGCAGCCGACAAGGCCGACGTCGTCAACACCGATGTCTGGGCGTCGATGGGACAGGAGGAAGAACAGGCAATCCGCGAGAAAGCGTTCAAGGGCTTCCGCGTCGACGCCGCTATCATGAAGCGCGCAAAGGAGGACGCCATTTTTCTCCACTGCCTGCCCGCGCACCGCGGGGAGGAGGTCACCGCCGAGGTGATTGACGGACCCCAAAGCAGGGTCTGGGATGAGGCCGAAAACAGGCTGCACATCCAGAAAGCGATCATGGCCGTTCTGATGGGCGGGGAGAGGCTCTGAACGGGCCTAACTCCGGTCACAAAGCTGTCTTTCGGAATGGGTCTGTGAGAGTGGATTAAGGCGCTCCAGGAGGCCATAAGTCCTGTTGAGCTTGGTCGGGATGGTCGTCTAAACAGTAACCCTCTTCTTGAGAGTTACGATGCGCCGTTCCACTGGGATTTCAGCCTTTTTAAGCCTGTTTAGAGCGGGTTCCGCTAGTGCCGTTGCCCTGGCGACGATCCTCTCCTGTTCTGATAGCACTGCCCCGGAGCTGCGCATGCCGTACGGCGTCCACTCGATCGACGTCGTCGTTCCTGATTCGCTCAAGGGTTTCTGGTTGAGCACGAGCTCGACGCTATTGACTGCTCCCGTCGACGTCTCAGCTAACGTGCTCACCCCACCTGGTGCAGCGTATTCCAGCTCGGTGGGCGCCTTCAAGTACGCGGTTTCGCACGTTCCATTCGTGGTGGAAGCCATCCCCGGCGTGATCATACCGCAAGATTCCCTTAAGGACGACGGCTACCTGACGGACGTGCCCCTTGGATTCAGCTTCGATTTCTACGGGGCCACGTACGACAAGGTCAACGTCTATTCGAACGGCTTCCTTCAGTTCGGGCCGCCTCAGGCGGACCCCGCGCGTGCCGGCTTCTTCAAGGGCGACGGGATTCCTATGTCCAGCCTTCCGAACAACATCATTGCATTCGCATGGACGGACTGGTCGCCGCAACGCGTGTACGGTGGCATCCGGTATGAGACGCGAGGAACCGCTCCAAATCGCCGGTTCCTTCTTCAGTTCAACAACGTCCCGGAGTACAGCTCCAGTGGTACCGCTCCGGGCTTCCTGATGATGCAGCTCGTGCTGAACGAAGGCTCGAACGTCATCACGGTCTACACCAACACGCTGAAGATCACGAACACCAGCCAGCGCATAACGCAAGGCATCGAGAACGCAAACGGTACGGCAGCGGCCTTCGACAGCATCTTCAATCCTCTCAACGGCGTGACGAGCGCGCGTGTAAGGAACTTTTTCTCGCTCACGAGCGACGCCGTTCGGTTCACACCGCCGCAGCCGCCGGTCCTCACCGTTCCTAGGGACACTACAGTTCCAACAGCTCCCCCGCCGACGTCCGCTGACAGGCAGGCGTTCAGCATCACTCCAGCTCTCGGATCCTGCGTCGCAGCCTTCAGCCCTGGCGTTGCCACGGCCACCGACGATGGCAGTGTCGTCTCACTCGTAGGGGTGAGAAGTGACGATCCTACACTCGCGCTCGACGCCCCGTACCCGAAGGGTGTGACCAAGATCACCTGGACGGCGACCGATAACGACGGGATGACGACGAGCGCGACTCAGACTGTAACCGTTGTCGACAAGGAGAACCCGTGGCTCGCGGCGCCCGCCGGCGTAGCTGCTGACAACGATCCGCATCTTCCCTCGGCCGTGGTCTCGGTCGGTTCCGCTCAGGCGGCCGATAACTGCCCGGACGTGAAAGTTTCCAGCGCGCGCAGCGATGGCGCCGCGATGACTGCTCCGTTCATGGTAGGAGTAACGACGGTCACCTGGACTGCCACCGACGCATCTGGCAATACCAATTCGGCGCCGCAGTTGATAACTGTGCGCGACGTCGAAGTGCCGAGCCTCTCAGCTCCACTGAACATTTCGGTCAACGCCACGAGCCCGAGTGGCGCCGTGGTCAACTACCAGATCAGCGCGAGCGACAATGTCGCGGTGACTTCACTCACCTGCACAAAGGCGTCGGGCAGCACCTTCCCGATCGGAACCAGCCCGGTTACCTGCACGGCAGCCGATGCCGCGGGCAACAGCACCTCGGGCAGCTTCGACGTGACTGTATACGATGCCCCGACCCAGATCCACGATCTGATTGTGTACGTCCTCAGTCTCGGCATGCCGAACGGCACGACCAATCCGCTTGTTAACCAGCTGCAGGCGGCGTTGAATAGCTCTGTCGGCGACAATCACGTCGCGTGCGTGAAGATGAATGACTTCCTCGGCATGGTCGCCAAGAAGGGGCCCAGCTCGCCTGTCTATATGACCACGGAGGCGACGCAAATCATGGTCGTGCTGGCGTGCCCGGTTGTACGTCCGCGTCAGCCAGTGGGCTCGGACGGGACAAGCTTTTGACGGCTCGCGGCTCGAGCCGCGTCAGCTCATAACGAAGAGGGGGCGCACGAAAGTGCGCCCCCCTCTTTTTTCAGTGAATCTCACCAAGGTCAAAACCCAGGTTATGCCGCTGGAGGGTCGGACCAGCGAGCCAACACGGATCGGCATGTCTTCTGCACATCCCGTAAGCAGGAAAGCCTCGAAGTGTCTTTTTCATGTCGAGAAAGCATGGCAGCCCCCAAGAAAATCGACGAGCTCTACGACCTGATCGAAGGCATCGAGACAGCGATGTTCACAACGCGCGGGCCTACCGGCCAGCTCGTCTCGCGCCCGATGGCAACTCAGGATCGCATCGAAGCCACCGACCTCTGGTTCGTGACCAACATCGAGACGCACAAGCTCGATGACCTGGCGCTCGACCCGCACGTGAACTGCTCCTACTACAACAACAGGACGCACGAATGGGTTTCGGTCGCCGGCCTCGCGCATGTGTCGAAGAACAGGAACAAGGTCCG
>DASWGL010000505.1:0-7970 GCA_036393735.1 Gemmatimonadaceae bacterium
CGAGAGCGTGGTCGAAATGTTGTGCGCGCGTTACGGCGCATGCGACGCGCTGCTCACAGATAGTGGAACGTCCGCTCTCATTCTCGCGCTTCGCGCAGTCGTTCCGCCGGGCGGGACGATCGCATATCCGGGCTACTCTTGCATCGACCTTACATCTGCAGCTGTCGGAGCGGGGATGCGAGTGCGACTCTACGATCTTGACCCGAGCACACTGAGTCCCGATCTGGAATCCGTAAAGAAGGCAATCGACCGCGGCGTCAATGCAATAGTGGTGGCCCACCTTTACGGATATCCAGCCGATGTCGTGGCCGTGCAGGAACTGGCCTTACAGCACGGAATTCCGGTCATTGAGGATTCCGCACAAGGTGCGGGGGGAACTCTGCACGGCGTGCGCCTCGGAGGGATCGGCGATATCTCGATTCTGAGTTTCGGCCGAGGGAAGGGCACAACCACCGGAGCGGGTGGTGCGGTGCTCGTGCGCACACCAGCGCTTGGCGCGCCGGTGCGGTGTATGGGGGATCAGCTCGGTGCCGCTCCGCGCGGGGGTCAGGAGATTGTTGTCCTCGCTGCACAGTGGCTGTTGTCTCACCCGCTTCTCTATCGCTTGCCGGCCTCGGTTCCGGCGCTCAAGCTTGGGGAGATGATCTATCATCCCCCAAAGCAGCCGCGGGCGATGCCAACCGCTGCCGCCGCCATGCTGTGCTCGGTGCTGCAGATGGATGACGGCGAGATCGAGATTAGGCGCGCACGCGCGGGCAATCTGTTGTCGCGGATCAACGGATCAGGCCGCATCGTTCCAATTCGCCCTGTGGCTGGTGGCGGGTCTGGTTTTCTCCGTTTTGCGTTGACCGACATGACCGGGCGGCTCGCTGCGAGCGCGCCCCTTGGGGTGCTTCGCGGATATCCACTCACGCTCGAGCAGCACGAACAATTGCAACCCATGCTGGCGGCGGGAGAAAAAGCAGGCAAGGGATCAGTGTTGCTACGCGACCGGCTTTTCACCCTACCCACTCACTCACGAGTAGGATTTCGCGATCAGGCTCGACTGCAAGACTGGCTCGTCAGACCCTCGTGAACGGTGCGCGCATCGGTTCCGCCGAGATGAGCGCCGAGCGACCTAACGTTTTCGCCGCGCCGGTTTTGATCAAACGCGCTTTTCACGCCGTACGCGGTCTGCCCGATCGTTTGCTGTACCGGCGGCGCCACCTCGCGGCCCGCGATCGGCTGTCGCGCATGAACCGGCCACGCAGCCTGTTGGTCGTGTGTTACGGCAACATCTGTCGGAGCCCGTACCTCGAAGCTGTTTTGAAACGTGCCATGCCCGACGTTCGCGTTGAGTCCGCGGGGTTCGTAGGTCCGGGTCGGCCAGTTCCTCCGTTCGCACTCGCCGTGAGTGCGCAGCGCGGTCTGAACCTCTCGTCATTTCGCTCGCGACCACTCGTGCCGGCAGTCGTACGTGACGCCGATCTCATCGTTGTAATGGACGGGAATCAGGCGCGCTATGTCGAGCGCTATTTCGGCGTTCCCCGCAAGCGGATTATTGTTGCGGGCGATCTCGATCCGATCCCATCTGCGAGTCGCGCCATCTTGGACCCATGGGAGCAACCGATGGACGTATTCGTGTCGTCGTTCAATCGCCTGGATCGGTGCGCAGCGATGCTGGTCAGCTTGCTGTGACGACGGACCGACGCAGCTGGCGCGGTCAAGCGATCACTTTTGGCGACGGCTCCTCTGCGACGATGGCCTTGAGCTTGAGAAGATCGTGCTTCCCGCTGGGATTTCTGGGGATGGCGGTGAGACACACGTAGCGGGCGGGCTGCATATATCTGGGCAGTTCGATTCCGCAGAAACGTCGTACCTGATCGAGGCTCGCTTCCGGGCGGAGAACGATGCAGGCGACAATGCGTTCTCCGCGCTGGGAATCCGGCTCTGTCACGACGGCACTCTCGGCGACGAGTCCGGACGCCTGGATTACATCGCAGACCTCGTCGGGGCTCACCCGGAATCCGAGCGTCTTGATCATCCGGTCTCGGCGCCCCACGTAATACAACCGGCCTTCCTCGTCGCGACGAACCAGGTCGCCGCTGAATACGACCCGTGTCGGCTCACCCGGACGGAAAAAGGGATTGGACCTGAAGACAGCAGCGGTTGCCTCAGGATCTCCGAAGTATCCGATGCCTACGGACGGCCCGCCGTGCAGCAGCTCACCAACCTCGCCGGGCTGCGCCTGGTGCCCCTCTTCGTTCAGCACGTACACCACTGATTCGGGGACGGCCCGACCCATTGAATCCGGGTGGCTGTCGACTTCTTCGGGCGGGAGGAACGTACTTCGGAAGACTTCGGTCAGCCCGTACATTAGGAACAGTTTTGCCTGCGGCTGTGCGCGTCGAAGTTCGCGAACGCTCGACGGAGGCAGTCGGCCGCCCGCGTTTGTCACGATGCGTAAGTGCTCGAGAGGGTGATCGCGGAACGCAGCGATTCCGAGCAGCTGTTGCCAGAGCGGTGGAACGGCGGCAAGCACCGTCACGCGCTCGCGTCGAAGGGTCGCTGCGATGTCCAGTGGAAGAGCGGATCGTTCGACCACCAGCGTCGCACCAACGAACAGCGCCGTGGTGAGCTGATTGAATCCGTACACGAAACTGAATGGCAGGAGTCCCGCGATACGGTCGTCCTCGCGCAATCCGAGGTAGTCAGCGACTACGCGCACACCGGCCCATAGGTTTTCGTGGCTCATCAAAACGCCTTTCGGCTGTCCGGTTGACCCTGAGGTATACGTGATCTGCGCAGGCGCTGTTGGGTCACGGGCCACCGGTGTGAAGTCAACGTCCGCGTTGCCAATGTCCTCGAGCACGATGATTTCGGCGCTGCTGACGACCGGGCGCGTGAGATTGTCGAGCACTTCCCGACTCGCGATGAGGGCGCGCGCTCGCGAATGCGTGAGGACGAATTCGATCTGTCGTGATCGATACAGCTCGTTCATGTTGATGCCCGTCGCGCCCACGCCCAACGCCGCGAAGAATGCGGCGGCAGCATCGCGCGGATCCTTGGCCAGGACCGCGCAAACATCTCCCGGTTCAATGCCGATGCCACCAAGCGCCTGCACAATCTGTCCAGCACGTCGATTCAAATCGGCAAAGCTCGTTTTCTCCTTGCCGTGGACGAGCGCGATACGGTCCCCGAAAGCGTCGCCGGCCTGTCGCAACAGGTTGGCGAAGCTCGACTGAGAAAGTGCGCGGGACTCGGAATCGTCCATCATTTGTTGAAATCGTTGATCATTGATTGCAGGAAACACGCGCAATGATAGTGCGTGGGCCGCTCGTCCGCCTCCCATCATCGCTGTTGCAAGCGTGCCACACATTCGGTTGGACCGGCGGGGAATCGCCTTCCAGCCGCATGGTGCAAGTCCTTTGATGCAAGAGAGTTAGCCTGCGCGTCAAGCAGGGATTGGCTGAGTCTCGCGCGGGGTGCCAAGCTTGCAAACCCGGCCAGGTATCCGATGCCGCACGCGCCGGTACCGAATTCAATCGCTCACCAGGACCGCGCTCACGATGCCTGCCACGCTCGCCGCTCTCGAGATCGACCCCGCTGCCGAAGTATCGCGAATACGCGATGCACTCAGGAGACAGCTGGCAACTTCGCTTAAGCGTCGCGGCCTGGTCGTCGGCATGAGCGGCGGAGTGGACAGCTCCGTCTGCGCGGCTCTCGCGGTCAAGGCGGTGGGCTCGAAGCATGTTCTTGGACTCTTCATGCCCGAGAAGGAGAGCGATCCGGAAAGCCTTGACATTGCCCGGTCCTTCGCCACGCAACTCGGCATCGACAGCGTCACCGAGGATATCTCGACTGTTCTTTACGGAGCTGGCTGCTACCGTCGCCGCAACGAGGCCATCCGTCGCGTCGTGCCGGAGTTTACGGATGAATGGGCATGCAAGCTGGTATTGCCGCCGGACCGCCTCGAGGCGGATCGTCTGAACATCACGTACCTGGTCGTACAGCCGCCCCACGGAGAAATGCGACGGGTTCGTCTGCCGGCGCCAGAGTACCGGCAGATCGTGGCTGCCTCGAATTTCAAACAACGCGTGCGGACGATGCTCGAGTACTACCACGCCGATCGCCTCCACTACGCGGTGGTCGGGACGCCGAACCGACTGGAGTATGATCAGGGCTTTTTCGTGAAAGGCGGTGATGGTCTCGCCGACGTGAAGCCAATTGCTCACCTCTACAAGACCCAGGTCTATCAGCTCGCTGATTACCTAGGCGTCCCCGCCTCGATCACCACGCGTCCGCCAACGACCGACACTTTCTCGCTGCCGCAGTCGCAGGAGGAGTTCTACTACAATATGCCCACGCACACGCTCGATGTCGTGCTCCACGCGCGGAATGAAGGGCGCCCCGCAAGCGAAGTGGCGGAGGAATTGGGTTTCACCGTGGAGCAAATGCAACGTGCCTATGGCGATATCGACCAGAAGCGCATGACGACACGCTACCTGCATCTGGGCCCTCAGCTGGTGGAGCCCGTGACGCTCACGCACTCGATGGAGAAAGTCTGATGTGCGGAATCGCCGGAATTGTACGTCGGCTTCCGACCGGTGTGGCCGTCGACTCACTAGGTAGGATGGCAGCGTCCATCCGCCACCGCGGACCCGATGGATACGGGTTCTATGTGGGACAACGCGTCGGATTCGCACACGTCCGGTTGAGCATCGTCGACATCGCCGGCGGGGCGCAGCCGTTGACGAACGAGGATGGGCAAATCGTCGTCACCTACAACGGCGAGATCTACAACCATCCGGAGCTGCGCCGCGAGCTGGAAGAGCAGGGCCACGTTTTCCGGACTCGCTGTGACACCGAAATCCTCGTGCATGGTTACGAGCAATGGGGTGCGGATCTGCTCAAGCGACTGAACGGACAGTTCGCGTTCGCAATTTACGACCGCAACACCGAGACTGTCTTCATCGCGCGGGACCGCTTCGGCGTCCGCCCACTCTTTTACGCGCAACGCAAAGGCGACTTCTATTTCGGCTCGGAAATCAAGGCGATTCTCGCAAGTGGCGAAGTCGATGCTTCGTTGGACTGCCGCGGCCTCGATGAAGCTTTCACATTCTGGGCGGCTCGTCCGCCGCGAACTCCGTTCGCGGGAATCGCCTCGCTCGAGCCGGGCACTTACGGAATCCTCAAGGACGGTGCTTTGTGGCTGCACCGTTACTACGAGCTCGATTACCCTGAAGCCGCCATCGAGCCGGATGACGTCATCGAGCAACTGGATGAGATAATGTTGCGCAGCGTTGGGATGCGCCTGCGGGCTGACGTCCCTGTCGGGGCCTACGTGAGTGGTGGGCTCGACTCATCGATAACTGCGTCGCTCGCGGCGAGCGCCTCGCCTCATACGTTGCGCAGTTTTTCCATCACTTTTGACGATCCACGGTTCGACGAGAGTGAGTTTCAGCGCGAAGTCGCCGGAGATATCGGCAGCATACACGCGATTACCGCGATCACCCGCGGTAGCATCGTGCAGAGTTTCCCGGAAGTGCTATGGCACACGGAGACTCCGTTGTCGCGCACGGCGCCAGTGCCCATGTACCATCTGGCCAAGCTGACCAGGGATTCTGGAATCAAGGTTGTCCTCACCGGCGAAGGAGCCGACGAGCTCTTTCTTGGCTACGACCTTTTCAAGGAAGTCTCGGTGCGACGATTCTGCCTTCGCCAGCCGGCGTCGCAAGGACGGCAGCGGTTGCTCGATCGGCTCTATCCCGAGCTGATGGCACGGGGAAAGGGCGGAGAATTCTGGCAACGCTTTTTCCTCGAGGCGGGCCAGCCAAGTGATCCGCTGTTCTCGCATCTTCCGCGGTTTCTTCTCAGCGCCCGTGCCAAGGAATTCTATTCGCCCGAGTTCAAATCCGGCCTCGGCGCGATTGACGTGCTCAGCGAGCTTCGCGGCTCTCTACCGGTGCGATACTTCGGTTGGTCGTCGCTGAACCAGGCGGCGTATCTGGAAATGACGACGCTGCTTTCGCCGTACCTCCTCAGCTCTCAAGGTGACAGGATGGCGATGGCTCACGGCGTGGAGGGACGGTTCCCGTTTCTGGATCACCGGCTTTTCGAGTTTGCCGCGGCCCTTCCGACCGGATCGCGACTGCGGGGCCTGCGGGAGAAGGAGATACTGCGCCGTTGGGCGTCACGTATTCTTCCGCCGCGAATCAAGGAGCGCCGCAAGCAACCGTATCGCGCTCCGGATGCGACAAGCTTTTTCGGCCCGGACGCTCCAGAGTGGGTAGGCGATCATCTCACCCCGGATGCGCTTCGTCGGGTTGGCGTGTTCTCTCCAACTTCCGTCGACGGCCTCGCGCGGCGCTGCCGTGCCGGGCTCGCCACGGGGTTCCGCGAGAATCAGGCGTTGGTCGGAGTGCTCTCGACCCAGCTTTGGCACCACCAGTTCATCGAGCGCGTCGTGTCGCCGGCGCCGCTCCCAGTTCCAGGCGCGTCCGTGTTGCTCAGCGAAACGGCTCCGGCTTTTACATAGGTCACCCTTCTTCCTATCCGAACAGTGCAGACTTCCCGATCAGAAATCATCATGCGAGTGCGGGGCTTCGTTGAGGAAAACTTCCTGTACATGCACTCCAATTTCCAATTGGGCGACGACGACCGCCTTCTTGAGAAGGGTGTAATCGATTCGATGAGCATTGTGGAGATGATCGCTTTTATCGAGCGTGAGTTTGGGGTCAATGCGATGGAAGAAGAGATCAGCGAGGCGAATTTCGGGTCTCTTGCCGGAATCGGACGTTTTGTCAGCGAGAAGCAGTCTGTCCTCGCGGCTTAATCCGCCCAAGCGGGCCGATGCTCGCTGGCTACGGCGTCGATGAGCGCCTGGCCGCTTCGCGAGCTCCAGCCCGAACCTGGCGAAAACGGCGCCGTCTCGCCGGTCAGCTCGCGCTGGTCAGTAATTGCCGAGCGCACCGTTTATTTCGGACACCAGTCAGTGGGCAGCGGCGTTGTTGCGGGGATGGAACGATTGAGAGAAGAGCACGCGCTGCCGCTTCGGGTCGTGCAGACTCGAGAGCCGGCAACCGTGATCGGTCCCGCGTTCGTTCACTTCCTCGCGGGACAGAATCGCGATTATGCATCGAAGAATGCAGCGCTGTTGCGATTGCTCGAATCGCAAACGCGCGCGGAGAGGCCGGTCGTCCTGCTCAAATATTGTTACGCGGACATCAACTCTTGCGCTGATCCCGCCAGGATGTTCGAGGCGTATCGCGACACAGTGGAGACGATTCAGTTCGAGCATCCTGATGTCACTGTAGTGCATGCGACCGTTCCGCTTACGACGGTCGAGAGCGCGTTCAAGTCGGGAGCAAGGCAATTGTTTGGTCGTCCAACGCGGCGTGAAGCCGCGGTCGCGCGGCACCGCTACAACGAGCTTGTGCGTGCTGAATTCAAGGCAACCGAGCCCATCTTCGATCTCGCGAAAGTCGAGGCAACCCAGCCTGACGGTATGCCTGCGGGATTTACTGCTAACGGGTGCATGATCGAGACGCTCGCGCCACACAATACCTACGATGGTGGCCACCTCAACGCGCGATGCCAACGGGCTGCCGCAGAAGCTCTCCTCGACGTGCTCTCAGACGTTATCGAGGGTGCCCGATGAGCACAGTTGCGCGCGCCTCCAGTTTCCCTCGGCCCGGTGTGGCCGCACGTGCTTCCATGCCGCTCGTCGGGACAACCGCCGCACCGCTTGCACTTGTGCGCGATCCGCTACGTATGGTGCTGTTCGTGCTCACAATTATTACGATCAGTCGCGTGCATGAGCACTATCCTGTGCTCGCGAAATTTCGGCCAGCAGTCCTTCTCGTCATAGCGTCGGTGGGCTACGCCTACTTGAACCCGCGCTACCTCACACGTACGAACGTGTTGAAGCTCTGGCCGATGCGACTCGTCGCCGCTCTGGGAGTCTTGGCCTGTTGCTCGGCCGCGTTTGG
>DASWGL010000506.1:0-3965 GCA_036393735.1 Gemmatimonadaceae bacterium
GTCGACAAGATCGCCGAGCGCGTTCAGCTCCTGGGCGGCGTGAGCGTCGCGATGGCACACGATGTCGCGGAGACGACGCTCATTCCCCGGGCCCCCAAGGGTCGCGAAGAGGCACCGGTGCAGATCTCTCGCTTGCTGCACGCGCACGAGATCGTGCTGAAAGAAGCACGGACGATGGCGCGACGCGCGGCCGAAGGCGGCGACGACGGAACCAATGACCTACTCGTCAGCGACGTCATCCGCCGCAACGAATTGCAGGTGTGGTTTGTCGCAGAGCATGTGGTCGACGTGCCATTGACGACGGCCGTATGAATCCGCTGGGACGCCAGAAGGATAGTTTCCCGCTGTTAACCATGGACACGCCCGATCCCGTGACAACTCAAACGCCTTTTGCGGTGACGGTCTCGCGTCCCGAGCGCTTGTTTCCGAAGCTCACACCCGCGCAGCTGGCCCGGATCACCTCGCATGGCCGACGACGAGCGACCTCGCGCAGCGAAGTGTTGGTTGACGTCGGCGATCGGGTCGTGCCGTGCTTTGTCGTGGTCGCGGGCGAGATTCAGGCGCTGCAGGTCTCCGACGGGGCGGAGACGCTCATTGTGAGCCATGGCCCCGGGAGCTTCACGGGAGAAGCCAACCTGATTTCGGGTCGGCCGTCGATGGCGAGGCTGCGCGTCAGCGAACCAGGCGAAGTGATTGAACTCAGTCGCGAGCAGCTGCTTGCGTTGGTGCAGACCGATGCGGAGCTGAGCGAGATCCTGATGCGCGCCTTCATTCTGCGTCGTCTCGAGTTGCTCGCGCGCGACGTGGGCGGGGTCGTGGTCATCGGATCCACGTACAACGCCGGAACGCTCAGGATCAGGGAGTTCCTGACGCGGAACGGGCATCCGTTCCACTTCGTCGATCTTGATCGGGATGCGGACGCGCAGGAGCTGCTCGACCGGTTTCATGTCAGCGTCGCGGACGTGCCGGTGCTGATCTGCGGGGTCGAGACGGTGTTACGGAATCCGACGAACGCGCAGATCGCGGACTGCCTCGGCTTCAATGAGACCGTCGACCAAACGCGCGTAAACGATCTTGTCGTCGTCGGAGCGGGGCCGGCCGGACTCGCCGCGGCGGTGTATGGCGCGTCGGAAGGGCTCAGTGTGCTCGTCCTCGAATCGAACGTGCCCGGCGGACAGGCGGGGTCCAGCTCCCGCATTGAGAACTATCTTGGATTCCCGACAGGGATTTCTGGGCTAGACCTGACAGGCCGCGCCTACGCGCAAGCACTGAAGTTTGGTGCCCAGGTGATGGTCGCGAAAGGCGCGACGCGGTTGGCGTGCGACGGGCAGCGATACACCGTGGAAATCGATGGAGGGCCGAAAGTCCTCGCACGTACGGTCATCATCGCGACTGGAGCGGAGTACCGGAAACCGGCGCTCGAGAACCTGTCGATGTTCGAAGGCGCCGGTGTCTACTACGGCGCCACGCCCATGGAAGCCCAGCTCTGTCTCGGTGACGAGGTTGTGATCGTGGGCGGCGGCAATTCGGCCGGACAGGCCGCGGTGTTTCTCGCGCAGACCACACGCCGCGTCCACGTGCTGGTCCGGAAAGATGGACTGGCGGACACCATGTCCCGCTATCTCATTCGCCGGATCGAAGAGACGCCATCGATCGTGCTGCGGACCCGTACCGAGATTGTTGGCTTGGAAGGGGACGGACGGCTCGAGCGGATCCGGTGGCGCGACGAGCGAACCGGCGACATCGAGACGCACAACATCCGCCACGTGTTCATGATGACCGGGGCGGACCCCAACACGCGCTGGCTCGATGGATGTATTGCCCTTGATGACAAGGGATTTGTGAAGACCGGCCCGGACCTCTTGCCCGAGGAGCTCGCGGCTGCGAAATGGCCGCACACTCGTTCGCCGCATCTGCTCGAGACAAATCGACCCGGCATCTTCGCGGTCGGCGATGCGCGGGGCGGCAACATCAAGCGAGTGGCGTCGGCCGTCGGCGAAGGGTCGATCGCCGTCGCGTTTGTGCATCAGGTGCTTCGACCGTAAAGGATGTCATGTCCGATCAGAGTTGTGTGCACATCACTGCCATTGCCAGCGTCAAGCACCCAAAACGACGGGAGTGCCAGGAGTGCGTCAAGATCGGCGGAACCTGGGTTCATCTCCGTACTTGTCAGGAGTGCGGTGGCACACATTGCTGCGACAACTCGCCCAACCGTCACGCGACGAAGCACGCGCGCGCGACGGGGCATCCGGTTATCGCATCGGCGGAGCCGGGTGAGCGCTGGCTCTATTGCTATCCGGACGACGCGTTTGCCGAATACTGATGACCACGTTATCGCCGTTCCTGCTTGAGTTTGCGGTACAGCGTTGCGGCGCCGATGCCTAGTCGTTGCGCCGCTTTGGCCCGATTGCCCCCAGACGCACGCAGCGCCGCGGCAATGTAGTCGCGTTCTAACTCGGCGAGCGTGCGAATCTCACTGGCGGTCTGAATGGCTGAAGGCGCGGCGCCGACCTCGGGCGGCAAGTCGTCTGCGCCGATGCGATCAGCCCGCGCCAGGACGACGGCCTGCTCGAGCAGTGAACGGCGCGCTGTGGCTGGTGGACATGCCCCGAAAGCGGCAACGTGCACGTCACGACGGCAGTGCCTTCGAACATATAGCCGTTACAGAATCCTCGAGCTTTTTGTAGGGGATAGTTGCCGTAATGTTTATGGGGGTGAAGTCGAAGTGCGCCCACCACGTGCGCCCACCTAACCCATCGGCGGAGAGTCGAGGTCCCCGCTCGCCATTGGGGAACATTCTGGAGGGTCTGTGCGAGAGGACCGATGACTCTACACTTGCGCGAATCCACCATCCACGAACAATTCGATTCCCGTGATGTAGCTGCTATCGTCGGATGCGAGAAACACGACGGCTTTAGCAGTCTCATCGGGCGTTCCGAGCCTTCCGAGCGGAACGCTCTCGGCGACCATTTGTTTGCGTTTCTCGCCTACCTCTGAAGAAGCCAGCAATTCACGCGATGCGGGCGTGTCGATTGAGCCTGGGCTCACGGCGTTTACTCGAATGCGCCGTTCCTTTAAGTCGGTCGTCCATGTCCGCGCGAACGAGCGCACCGCCGCCTTGGTCGCGGAGTAGACGCTGTATGCAGGCAGGCCTTTGCTGCCTACCATCGACGCACTGAGAATGATGGATGCGCCGTCGGGCAGCAGAGGCAGAGCCTTCTGAACCGTAAAGAGTACGCCCTTTACGTTGGTGTCGAAAATCGAATCGAAAAACTCTTCGCTGATAGCGCCCAAGGCGGCATAGCGGACAACACCGGCATTCGCAAACACAATATCGAGCTTGCCCTTCTCCTGCTTGATTTGAGCAAAGAGGCGTTCGACGTCGGCGACGTTCGACACGTCCCCTTGCACGCCGGTGACATTTCGGCCGATTTCCTTGACGGCGGCGGCCAATTCCGCGCCGCGGCGCCCGGTGATGAAGACGTAGGCGCCTTCGTGGACAAACTGCTTCGCGGTCGCAAGGCCGATGCCGCTATTGCCGCCCGCAACGAGCGCGATTTGTCCGTCAAGCTTGCCCATCGATTCCTCCTTGATGTGCGGTTCTTCAGTCCGCTCACACCAACGGTTTGACGGCGAGCGCTGAACTCCAGAGCGCACCTCGGTTGATCCAGTCAGGGTACAGCCTGAGCATTTGGTCATACAGTTCGCGCGTGGTCGTCGTCTGCATGACAAGGCGCTCGAAATCGCGGATATATTTCCTGGTTTCTCCAATGATCCGAGGGCTATCGTCGTTGCCGACGCGCTTGTGTCCGGCGACGACTGCGCGCGGCTTGAGCGACTCCATCGTATCGAGGGCAGCAATCCACTCTTGGCGCTTCTGCTGATCTGGCGACTCTGACAGATGCAGATGATCGCCGTTGTAGGCAGCTGTGTATCGACCTTCTGCAACTGCGCCCAGTCGCGCG
>DASWGL010000507.1:0-6520 GCA_036393735.1 Gemmatimonadaceae bacterium
GCGCGCTTCTCGCGCTCCCATCGGGCGCGGATGCGAGCAACCTGATCGTCGCTCAACGGACTCAAATGGCTGCGAACAGGTACGTCCATTTGACGAAGGAGATTGATCACCTCGTCGCTTGGAACCCCGAACTCGCCTGCCAAATCATGTACTCGAAGCTTGCTCAACCCTACTCCTCCCCTTCCGTACGCCCGCCCGGTATCGGCGTCGGGCTTAGTGCCCGAATCCCCTTTGCCAGACCTCTATCGACAATCCCAACGACGGCAGTGGTTTCGCGGCCCACCGCCGAACCCAACTCTGCGGCCGGCGGTCCAACAATGACCGCAACTCCGCGAGCCTGAAGCAGCGGCAGCACTTTGTCCAAACTGTTACTCGACGCGTCGGGCGCCGCAATAGCCAGAAACAGCTTGCCGCGCCTCGCCGCATCCCGCACCCGCTGCACACCAACGATCGCTCCGCGTCCGCGAACGCCCAGGCCGATGAGGCCGAGGAGTTTGCGCTGCTGAACGGCGTCCACTTCGTCTACTCCGTCTTCTTCCCTTCCGTCTCCGCCGTCACCTCGGGAGCAGCGATGCTTCCACCTTCGGATGCCATTTCGCTACTCGCCTCCACGTCCGCTTCTGTCGTGGCAACCGCTTCGTCGCCCGTCTCGGGCGCTTCGTCGGTCGTCAGCTCATTGATGATAGCCATCAGACGGTCCGCCTCTTCGGGCGCGATGCCCGGCAGACGCAGAAAGTCTTCGCGCTCGAGATCGATGATGTCGTCGAGCGTCTTGTAACCAGCCTCCTCGAGAACGGCGACCGTCGCCGGCTGCATCCCCTCGATGTCGACAAGGCGTGGATTCACGCCGGACACGGGCTCATCGGTCGGAAGCGGAGCAAAGATCGGTTGATCGGTGCCGCGCTCCATCCACTCGCGACTCGAGTAGAGCTCGATCTTCCATTCGGTCAGCTCCGACGCGAGTCGAACATTCTGACCATTGCGCCCGATCGCGAGGGACAGCTGATCTTCGTCGACGATCGCCTGGATCGTCTTCGTCGCCGGATCGCTGAATACGCGAGCAACGCGCGCCGGCGCGAGAGCCAGCTTGGCGAAGCGCTCGGGATCAGCCGACCACGGGACGATATCGATTCGCTCACCGCCAAGCTCGTTGACGACCGCCTGAACCCGCGAGCCCTTGAGACCGACGCATGCACCCACCGGATCGACCGAATCGTCGCGGGAGAACACCGCGATCTTGGTCCGGCTTCCGACTTCGCGCGCGCTGGCTCGGATCTCCACCAGATTCTGCTGGATTTCCGGGACCTCCAACTTGAAGAGCGCCTTCACGAACAGCGCATCCGCTCTGCTGAGAACGAGACGCGGTCCTTTCGGAGTTTCCTCGACGCGCTTCAAGACAGCGCGGATCGGATCACCCTGATGGAAATGCTCGCGGTGGTTCTGCTCGCGGTAGGGAATGATCGCCTCCGCCTCGCGGAACTTGTTCAGCATGATGACGAGCTTGCCGCGCTCGATCTGCTGGACTTCGCCGGAAAGAAGGTCTCCAACTCTGCTGGAGAACTCGTCGCGGATCTTCGATCTCTCGCCCTCCCTGACGCGCTGGATGATGCGCTGCTTGGCGGCTTGAACCGCCGTGCGCCCGAACTCGGCGAAATCGACTGGAATCTCCATCTGATCGCCGACCTGGAACTCCTGGTCCTCGAACCGGGCTTCCTCGAGGGAGATCTGGCTCGCTGGATCGGTGACCTCGTCGACGACGGTCTTGAGGAGAACGATGCGAATCGATCCCTTGTTCTCGTCGATGTCGACCTCAGCCTGCACCGTAGGCCCGTGCTTCTTGGCGAGGGCGGCGTTGATGCCATCCTCGAGAAGCCCGTGCAATTCGGCGCGATCGATCTGCTTCGAGTTGGTCAACTCGCGGATCGCCGTCAGAATTTCTACTGAAGCCGCCATGTCCTCTGCCTCTACCTTTTCCAGTGAAACGCCAGCCGGGCTTTCTCGACCGCGGCAAGTGGAAAGCGCCGCTCATCGCCGCGCTCGTCATGCACTATTACAACTTCCTGCCCGGCATCCCCTTCGACACCGGCGATCTCGACTTCGTCCGTCCGTCGGCCCGCTGGGTCGCCCACCACGTTCGTGGTGACTACCGCGCTCGCGCCGACAAACCTTCTCCAATCCTTCGCGTTCCGGAGCGGTCTTTCGATTCCAGGAGAGGAGACCTCGAGCACGTATCTCTTCCCCCCAAAATCCTCCGCATCAAGCCTCATCTCGATCACGCGCGATGCCGCCGCGCAATCGTCGACCGTCACCTTCTCTCCGTCCTCACGCTCGACGCGAACGTCGAGAACGGGACGACCCTTGCTGCCCCCGATCTTGAATTCGAATAGCTCTAGCCCAAGTGGCTTAATTTCCGATGCCACAAGAGATTCCAGCGTTTCGTTCATCCAGGTTCGAGGTTTCTTCCAGAGACAAAAAAATGTGGGGGTATCCCCACATTCCGGTTGGCCGCCGAGTTGAACGCCCTATACAATGTAGAAAGGTGGCTGAGGCGAGTCAAGCTGAGCACGCCAGCTAAGCTTTAGCAGCGATCACTCCAATTTGCCGCCCCTTGTCCCCGGCGCGGTGCGAGAAGAAGCGATCGTTATCGTGGCGCGTACACGATGAGCTGACTGTGATCTTCTGCACACCCGTCTCGGTGGCGTGCTCGGCGATCAGTGACCTCAAGTCGACGTGCCCCGGCCGAGTCGCGGGCTGTCCGGTGAGCTGCTCCCTGACCTCGACGCTCACCTCGTAACAGCGCCCGCAAATCGCCGGGCCGAGGTGGATCGCCAGCTCGTCTGGAGGCAATCCATATCTGGCCAGCGCGGCAATCGCTTCGGTCGTGATGTGGGCGGCGGTTCCCCTCCACCCGGAGTGCAGGAGCGCGACAATACCTGAGGGGTGAGCGATGAACACCGGGACACAGTCTGCCACGCCCACGGCCAACGCGATTCCCTTCTCGGACGCGATGTGTCCGTCCGCCTCATCGCCGCGGAGCCAGCCCTCCCACCCGCCAGTGTGCACGAGGACACGAGTGCCGTGAACCTGCCGGATCGATGCGAGTCGCCGAGCCGCGTCAGAGAGCTCGTGCTGCACAGCGGTCCACCGGCCCATGACCTCGTTGACAGGATCGGTGCCGGAGAGACCGAAGGATCCGGCGTCGCGGGTCGTCGTGAAGGCGCGAATCCCCCAGCCCTCGAAATCGGGGATTTCCTCCTTCGGAACCTCACTCACACTACTGGCGGCGATCGTCGACGCGGGTGATCGCGGCCCCAAGCGCGTTCAGACGCTCATCGATGCGCTCGTAGCCGCGCTCGATCTGGCCGACGTTGTTGATGAAACTCGTCCCCTCGGCGCAAAGCGCCGCAAGCAAAAGGGCCATTCCAGCCCTAATGTCGGGAGACTCGAGGAACGCGCCGCGCAGACGCGAGGGGCCGTGGATCAGCGCGCGGTGCGGATCGCAGAGCACGATTCGCGCTCCCATCGTAGAGAGCTTGTCGACGAAGAACATGCGCGACTCGAACATTTTTTCGTGCATGAGAATGAGGCCGTCGCATTGCGTGGCGGTCACGATTGCTATGGACATGGTATCCGCCGGGAACGCAGGCCAGGGCTGGTCCTCCAATTTCGGAACGTGTCCGCCCATGTCGACCTGGATTTGCCGGGATTGTTTCGCTGGCACGACCAGGTCCGGGCCATCAACTACGCACTCGATGCCCAGCCGGGAGAAGCCCATCAGCGTGGAGCGTAGATGCTCGACGCCGGCGTTCTCAATTCTCAGCTCCGACTTGGTGACCGCGGCCAGCCCGATGAAGGAGCCGACCTCGATGTGATCGGGGCCGATGGTGTGAGTGACCGACGTGGTGCCGAGCGCGCGGCCACCCTGAATGGTCATGGTGTTCGTGCCGACGCCCTCGATTTCCGCTCCCAGCGCAATGAGAAAACGCGCCAGATCCTGAACGTGGGGCTCGCTGGCCGCGTTGCGTAGAACGGTCGTGCCGGTCGCGGCTGACGCCGCGACCAGTGCGTTCTCGGTCGCCGTGACACTCGGCTCGTCGAGAAACACGTCGGCGCCGCGGAAGCCATTGACGCGCATCTCGATCATCTTGCCGTGGGTGAACTGGGCACCGAGCTGCTCGAGCGCGAGAAAATGCGTGTCGAGTCTCCGGCGTCCGATCACATCCCCGCCAGGTGGCGGCAATATCACTTGTCCGCAGCGTGCGAGAAGCGGCGCCGCGAGAAGGATCGACGCCCGGATCTTGGCGCACAGAGTCGGATTGAGATCCGCTGGACGCAGGTCCTTGGCGTGGACATCAAGAGAGTTCCGCCCGACCCATTCCATGGAAGCGCCAACCGAGCGAATGAGCTCGACGAGCGTCTCGATGTCACGGATGCGCGGAACGTTCTCGAGATGAACCTTGTTTTGAGAAATCAGCGCTGCCGCAACGATCGGAAGGGCCGCGTTCTTGTTGCCGGAAGGTCGAATGGAGCCGCTGAGGGGTCTGCCTCCCTCGACGACGAACTGTACTGCTGGCATGTTGAATACGGTCAGTGGTGAAGAGTGTTGCGCAAATATATCGCTCTGAGCACTCTTTGTACCGCGGCGCAAACTCTCTCGGTAAATGGCCTCTCCCTTGCACACTTCACGCATATGACGGGATGGATCGGTAGCGGCACCGAACTGCTGTTGCAGGCTGCCCGTGCTATTAATGACACGATCTACATGAAACAGGTCGTGTCCCAGCAGGGGTTGTGGGAAAAGGTCACGGGCGCGGCGAGCGGCATCATGACCATCACCGTGATTATTTTGACAGTGGCGCTGGTCCCGGCGGCCTGGAATTTCAGGAAGAGCTACAAGAAAATCAGCGAAATGCTGGACAAGATCTACGGGGACATCAACCCGTTGATGCGGCACGCGAGCGCGATTGCGGACAACGTCGATTACATCTCGACGGCGATCCGCGTAGACATACAGCAGGTGAGTCAGACGGTGGCCGCCGTAAATCAGCGCTTGCAGCAGGCCACGAGTGCGGCGGAAGACAGGATCAATCAGCTGAATGCGCTGTTGGAAGTCGTTCAGGAGGAGGCGGAGTCGGCGTTCGTGACGACTGCGTCGACGATCCGCGGCGTGCAAACGGGAATCAATCAGGCATTTGACGAGGAGGACTGGAACGATGGGGACTACGACGAAGACAGAGCCGACGGTGGGGAGAAACCGCGCCCGCGCGTCCGACCCAGAGATGGAGCTAGACGAGGAGCGTGAGCAGCAATACGACCTTCTGACCGCGGCAATCATAGGAGCAGCGGTCGGCGCCGGAATCACGCTGCTTCTTCGGCGAGGGCCGTCGGGCCGTCGTCCGGTCGGACCACTGGTTCGCTACGCGGGGCGCGGCGCAGCGCTCGCGGGATTGGCCGGAGCTGAAGGTGCCAGGTGGGCCGGGAACCGTGGGCTTGAAGGCGCCAAGTGGGCCGGCGAGCGGGCGATGGAAGGCGCGCGATGGGCTGCTCCGCGTGCCCAGCGCGGATTCCGGTCAGCCGTCGATCGTGGCGAGGAGTTGGTAGAGCGGATTCCCGTCGACGATGCTGTTGAACAGGTGCGCGATTACGTCGATACCGCGCGGGGCGCGATCAACGACGTCGTGAAGGACGAGCTGAACGATCTTCGCAAAGCAGTCCGGCGGCAGCGCAAGCGCATCGGCATCTAGGCCGCAGGAATGAGATCGTCCGGACGCATCGCGCTGGCGGTTTTGCTGGCGCTGGTGCTCACACCGGCGATCGCGCATGCCTGGACTCCCGGAACTCACATCTTTCTGGGAGAAGCAGTCATGCGCTCGCTCGCGCTTCTTCCCTCCAGCATCGCCGAGCTGCTATCCACGTACCCCTATGATTTTCTCTACGGCTCCATCGCGGCGGACACGAGCATCGCGAAAAAATACGCCGCCGCGGGCCGACATTGCCACTCGTGGAACGTCGGATTCGAGATCCACGAGAAGGCTGAATCGGAAGCACTTCGGGCGTTCGCGCTCGGCTACCTGGCGCATCTCGCCGCCGATTCGGTCGCGCACAATTACTTCGTGCCCCACCAGCTCACAATCACCTCGTCCACGGCGGCGCTCGGCCACAGCTACTGGGAGAGCCGCTTCGACATGCACATAGGCGAGCGATTCAGCCGGACGGCAAAGCAGCTGATCCTTCGCGACCATACACATTCCGACGAGCATCTCGACCGAATTCTAAGCCCGACGATTTTCAGCACGCCGACCAACAGAAGAATCTTTCGCGGGATGGTTTACGTCGCCGATTCGGAATCGTGGCAGCGAATTTTCCATCTGGTCGAGGAAAAGAGCCGCTGGGATCTGACCGAGCAGGAAGTGGGCACGTACATGGTGCGCGCGTTCGACTACATAGTCGATCTACTAACGCGACTGGATCGCGCCGAGCCATTCCATCTGGACCCGGCGGGTACGGTTCCGCTGCGCGA
>DASWGL010000508.1:0-2847 GCA_036393735.1 Gemmatimonadaceae bacterium
AATTCCATGCCGTGACGCCGGCGCAAGGAAGAGTCGCCGCTTCCTCCCAAGAAAGATGGTCGGGGACCCTTACCGCCCATTCCTCGTCCAGGAGGGCCAACTCCGTCAGCATGCCGTCGAGCGTGCATCCGAGCTGGTCGAAGACATCGGGGGCGATCGGGCCGCTCTTCCAGCGCGCGAAGTAGTTGCCGGCTACGCGGTCGCCAAGCCGAAATCGGGTGACCTGATCACCGACCCGGACGACCTCCCCGGCACCGTCGCTGAGCGGTACGACCCTGGGGCGCGCGCGAAGGGGGTACGTGCCGCCCAGGATGAACAGATCGCGCTTATTCAGCGCCGTAGCGCGTACCCGGACGACGATTTCATGCGGGCCCGGATCAGGCGGCTCGCGCTGCCGCTCAACGATGCCGCCGGGGTCTCCGAGCTCCTCGAGCTGGTAGGTACGCATGGGTCTCCTCTCTGACTGCAAGCAACATAAAGATTGGAGAACACCCCGTCGATAACCTCCGAGGTCATTGTCACGCCTTTCGCAGCGATCTAGCCTGCCCATCATGAGCGAGCTCGGGCTGGACTCGGTCGCGACCGAGCAACGAGGGTTCGGGGGGCTTCTTCGAGAATGGCGGACCGCCCGAGGCCTGAGTCAGCTCACGCTGTCGATGCGAGGCGGCGTTTCGTCGCGGCACTTGAGCTACATGGAGACGGGGCGCGCGAGGCCGAGCCGCGACATGGTGCTGGCGCTTGCACAGGCGCTCGAGATACCGCTACGCGACCGGAATGCGCTCTTGCAGGCCGCAGGCTTCGCCGCGATCTACCGCGAGACTCCGCTTCAGGCGCAGCCCATGGGTCCAGTGCGTGACGCGATCAATCTCCTCCTTCGGTCGACGGAACCGAACCCAACCTTCGTGGTGAACCGTCGCTACGATGTGCTCGACTCCAACGAGACGGGACGTTGGCTTCTCGCCACCTTTACCGAGGATCTGCGCTCCTTTGCCCCGCCGTACAACTTCGGGAAGTTGCTCGTGTCTGCGAAGGGCATGCGCGAGCACGTCGAAAACTGGACGGATGTCGGCCGTAAGGTGTTCGGCCGACTGAAGCGCGAGCTCGGGAGCGCTCCCCAGACGCGAGACGCGGCCGATGAGGAGCTCCTCAGAACGATCGCTCCCGCCTGGGACGAGCTCGGTGCTCCACCCAGCCCGGCAGAGGCGCTTCCGCTCCTCGTTCCGGTGCGACTTCGCCGAGGTACGCTCGGATTGCGACTCTTCACGACCATCGCAACTCTCGGCACGCCCCTCGATGTGACGCTGCAGGAACTTCGGATCGAGATGCTCTTCCCGGCGGACGAAGACAGCAAGCGCGTGCTCGTGACGCGCTCCTTGTAGATTCTGAAGCAAGGCTTGCGCGACGGCTTCGAGGTGCATTATGCCAGGTCGATGAGCGCGGTAGAATCGCTTCTCGTGGCGGAGCAGCGAACGCTGCAGATGATCGCCGGCGGCGCGAGCCTCGCTGAAGTCCTCGACGATCTGTGCCACACCATCGATGCGCAAGCTCCAGGTGCTATTTCTTCGATCCTCCTGATGGATCCGGACGGGAAACGATTGTGGCCGAGAGCTGTGAGCCGGTTTCCCAGCGGCTTTGTCCAGGCCATTACACCAGTGACGATTGGTCCGTGCGTAGGTTCGTGCGGGACGGCGGCATTTCTGAAGAAACGAGTCATTGTCTCAGACATCGCCAACGATCCCTTGTGGGCCCCGTATCGAGACCTCGCGTTGAGCTACGGATTCCGCGCTGGTTGGTCCCAGCCGATTGTTTCAAAAGATAAACAAGTTCTCGGTACCTTCGGCTTGTACTACGCGGAGCCGCGGGTCCCGACCGCCAGCGAGCTGCGCTTGATCGAAGGAGCCGGTCACGTCGCACTGATCGCGATCGAGACGGAGCGTACCCACGCCGCACTGCAAGAGGCGCTCGCCGAGATCAGAAAATCCGAAGAGCGACTTCGCCTGATCATCGACACGATACCCGCCCAGGCGTGGCGCGGTCTACCCGACGGCAGTGTCGATTACTTCAATCAACGATGGCACGACTACACAGGTCTTTCGCCAACAGAGGCCCATGCCTGGGGATGGAAGGCCATCCTCCACCCCGAGGATGCAGCGCGGACGCTGGACAAATGGACGCATGAAGTCGTCCCCTCGGGGAAGCCGGGCGAGATCGAAGTGCGTCTGCGGCGCTTTGACGGCGAATACCGCTGGTTCATCGTCCGGGTCGAGCCGCTGCGCGATGAGCTCGGCCAGGTGAGCCAGTGGTACGGCACGAACACGGATATCGATGATCTGAAGCGGGCTGAAGATAAGCTCCGAAGAGACGAACAGGAGCTTCGGCGGATCACCGATGCCATCCCTCAGAACATCATCGTGTTGGGAACCGACGGGACTGTTATCTACGCGAACCAGGCGACGCTCGATTACACCGGTCTCACCATGGAAGAGGTGATGGCGACGGACTTTCGAGCACGGGTCTTTCATCCGGAAGATGTGGAAAGGCTTCGCGACGAACGCCAGAGGGCGCTTTCACGCGACATCCCATTCGAAAACGAACAACGGGCGCGGCGCAAAGACGGCGTGTATCGCTGGTTTCTCATCCGTTACAACCCGCTGTTCGATGAGCAAGGGTGTCTTCTTCGCTGGTACGCAACGGGAACCGACATCGAAGATCGCAAGCAGGTCGAAGAGAGGATGAGAAACGAAAACCTGGCGCTCCGCGAAGAGATCGACCGCTCTTCGATGTTCGAGGAGATCGTCGGTTCATCGGAAGTCCTTCGCAAGGTACTGGCGCAAGTGGATCGAGTGG
>DASWGL010000509.1:0-4131 GCA_036393735.1 Gemmatimonadaceae bacterium
GGGTCCATGATGATCTCGAAAGAGAGTTTTGATTAGTTCCATCAAGGTATCGTACGAATCGTGACGAGCGGAGTTTCTCTCGTCGAACGACAAACTGCAAAAGAGAACTGAGCAAGGTAGGAGGTGCGAGGTGCCGGGTACGAGGTCGGAGGCAGAAGCGCTCTGACGTCCGACGAGGCCGGAGGTGGAAGCGCTCTAACGCCCGGATTCAGCTCGATGAATGTTACAACGGTGGCGAAAGACACGCATCTACAGAGTGAGCACCGCTCGAAGCATACGCAAGGACATGACGCCATCGTAATTGGACTCGGCGCGATGGGGAGCGCGACGCTATTCCATCTCGCGCGCCGAGGTCTCCGCGTTCTCGGACTCGATCAGTTCTCGCAGGGACACCAGCTAGGGTCGTCGCACGGAGATAGCCGCATCATTCGCGAGACCTACTTCGAGCATCCTCTGTATGTGCCGCTGGTCCAGCGAGCGCACGAATTGTGGCGCGAGCTGGAGGAGACGAGCGGAACGTCTCTGATGAAGATCACCGGCGGGCTCATGATCGGCCCGAGCGACGGAATGGTAGTCACCGGCACGTTGCGGAGTGCGGGCGAGCACCGGCTCCCGCATGAAGTCCTGACTCCGGCGCAGGTGTACGAACGATTCCCTGCGTTTCAGCTCGAGCCGCACCTGGTTGCTGTGCTCGATCCGCGGGCAGGTTACCTCGACCCGGAGGCGTGCAATAGAGCGCATCTCGAGGCTGCGCGCGCCGCCGGCGCGGAGACGCGCTTCGAGGAGCCCGTGCTCGAGTGGACGCCAGACGGTGAAGGAGTTCGAGTACGCACTCGCGGCGCGACGTACACCGCAAATCGCCTGGTACTCGCCGCGGGCGCGTGGAACAGAGATCTGGCGAGCGAACTCCGGTTGCCGCTCGCGATCGAGCGTCAATCGGTATTCTGGCTGGAGCCGGGAGGACCGGCTGAGTCATACGAGGCGGAGTCTTTTCCGATCTACGCGTACGAGTACAAAAGTGGGCAGATCTGTTACGGCTTCCCGCGACTACCTCGGGGAGTGAAGGCGTCGGTGATGCACTCCGGAGAAACCGTGCGCGACCCCGACAACGTCGAGCGCAAGGTCAATGACGCAGAAGTAAAGCCTCTGCGCGCCGCGTTGCGTCCGGTGCTACCGCAACTTGCGGAGGCGCCTGTAAGTGAGCGCGGTGTGTGCCTGTTCACCAACACGCCGGATCACGACTTCATCATCGACTTCCATCAACTCCACCCGCAGGTGTTGATCTCGAGCCCATGCTCGGGGCATGGATTCAAGTTCGCGAGCGCGATCGGCGAGCTGCAGGCGGAGCTTATCACGACGGGGAAATCGCGATTCGACCTGTCTCCTTTTCGAATAGAAAGGTGGCCCACCAGTAAGGATTGAGTCGGTGGGCCACCTTCGCGTTTGTCAGAATCGGCGGAAGCAATATGCCCGCGGATTGCCTTGCGAACGCTGCCACCATTGAATTGCCATCCGATCTGCTCTCGGAAAAGCGTGATCGTGTTGGGGTCTAACTACAGATAAGAAGAGTCAAGGGATTGAAACCCTCGCCGAACCCGAACCGATCAGGTGCGGCGTCTCGTTGCCGTTCGCCTCGAAGATCCGGACGAGGTACGGGCCAGGATCGATCACCAGAATTGTCGCGCCATAATCGACCACATTGCGTTGAGTTGGTGCGATGCAATCGATCAGTGGGTCTGACCACACCCGAGCCACGACTGACAGCTCGTGCTGGACGCGGCTCAATCCTGCATTGACGACAGCCGCGCACGGTACAGCGGCACGAGTGACCTGAAATGATAGGCTAGTTGCACCACCAGATACCTTGATTGCTGGCACCGGCTCCCCAGGAACTTCTGCTCTTGTGCTCACTGAAATTGTTAACTGCTCGGAAACGGGAGGCGCGGCAATCTCGCCACCGTTGCACGAGAGCTGTAACGCGAGAGCGATACCGCCGACCACACACGCATACAAGGTCTGTTTCATCATGCCTCCGGGTTGTTGAATCATGCAGCATCATCCGCACCACCACTCCTTCGCTGTCCCTCAGAACTCAAGCGTAGAGATGTACTTGTAATCGCGCTTGGCACTGTCGAGCGGAGCGCCGGGATACGACTCCTGCTCGACGTACAGCACCTTGTCGTCGATGTGATCGATGTTCGCAAAGAATCGCTTGAAATCGATGACGCCCTTTCCGAGGTCCGTATCATGGTCAGCGCCGATGGCCGGAACGTCCTTGATGTGAAAGAGCCAGTAGCGTGAGCCATATCGTTTCAGGTAGTCGAAGGGATCACCGCCGGCTTGCGCGAGGTTCCCCGTGTCGAGCTGGAGGCGCACGTAAGCGGGGTCAGTCCGTTCTGCGAGCACATCGTACGGAACGACGCCGTCGATCTTCCTGAAATCGATGGACTCGTCGTGAAAGGCGATCCGAATACCGCTCGGGAGCGCGCGACGTCCCGCATCGTTGAGGCGGTCGGCCCAGTGGCGGTAGTCGTCGAGAGTCGGTTTGTCGGTCGGAAGGCTGGCGAGGACGAGGTACTCGTGGCCAAGTATCTTCGCCGTCTCGATCTGGCGATCGAGATCATCGAACGACTCGCCGCTCAGGTGCGTGGATGGCGCGCGCAAGCCGTTGCGGTCCAGAATGGCTCTCAATTGTGCCGGCGGCATCCCGAAATTATTCATCGAGCTCAGCAGCTCGACGTCGTTGTAACCGATCTGTGCGATATCGGCGAGCGTGCGCTCGAGATCACGGCGCGCATCATCACGCAGTGTGTAGAGCTCGATTCCCACGCGACGGAGACGGCGTGGTGTCGCAGTCATGCTGCCTGTTCTCGGGGTGCAGGCCAGCTGCGGCGCAACCGCCGCGAGCCCGAGAGCCGAAAGGAATGTGCGTCGATTCATGGCTGCACCCGATCCGCGACGACCGCGGTTCCGTAGCAGAGGACCTCGGTCACGCCCTGCATCACTTCAGTGGCGTCATATTGGATCCCGATCACCGCGGTCGCGCCAAGGTCGTGCGCGTGCTGAAGCATCAGGTCGAAAGCCTCAGCGCGTGTTTTCTCGCACAGCTCCTCGAACAACGTGATGTTCCCCCCACCCAGAGTCTGGAGCGATGCGCCGATGGTTCCGAATATGGAACGGGATCGCACTGTCACGCCGCGAACGACGCCAAGCGTTCGAGTAGTTCGGTAGCCTTCGATGGCGAACGCCGTAGCGGTCATCGAGTGCGTAATGGGTCGCACGGTCATGCAAAATCCTCCATGACTTGGATTGTTAAGGCGCGTGGCGATGTTACAGCGTAAAGCATATTGTTTGTGGCGAACAAATGACAGACTCACGCACTGGCGGGCGGAAAACATCACTCCAGGAGTCGCCATGACGAAGAGCAATTTCTCGCGACGTGAATTTCTCGAGGTAAGCGCGGCCGCCGCTGGTGGATCGCTGGCGGCGAAAAGCATTCTCCTGAGCCCGGAGCCGCTTCAGGCCTCCCCGAGACGCGCCGCTCCCAGCGACACGATTCACTTCGGCATGATCGGGGTCGGCATGCAAGGCTCCGGGCTGCTCGGCACATCCATCACGATCCCGGGAGTCGAATGTGCCGCTGCGGCTGATCTGTACGACGGCCGGCATACACTCGCCCGGGAGATCGTGCGCCCCGATCTGCCGGTCACCCGACGCTACCGCGAGCTTCTGGACAACAAAAACATCGACTGCATCGTGGCGGCGGTGCCGGATCACTGGCACCGGCAGGTTGTCATCGATGCGGTGAGCGCAGGGAAGGACATCTACTGCGAGAAGCCGATGTCCCACAGCGCAGCCGACGGCGTGGCGATGGTCGATGCCGCAAAGAAGAGCGGCCGCATCGTGCAGATCGGCTCGCAGCGCGTCAGCTCCCCGATTTGCGCGAAGGCGCGCGACATGATTTCGCAGGGGATGCTCGGCGATCTCATGCTCGTGGAAGGATGGATGGGCCGCAACGATCCGACCGGAGCGTGGGAATATCCGCCGCCGTTCGACCTCTCTCCTCAGACCTTGGATTGGGATACGTGGCAGGGGAATGTCCCCAAGCGGCCGTTCAATCCTCTGGTTTTT
>DASWGL010000510.1:0-2079 GCA_036393735.1 Gemmatimonadaceae bacterium
ATCGCTATCTCGTTCCGGACGATCCCTCGATCCGGTACGCGAACGACACCATCCGCCTGGCGGCCCGCGCGGAAGTGGCGCGTGCGAAACGAGAGATCGGCGATCTCAACGTGGTGCGTGAATTGGAGAAGGGGGCGCGAGACTAGTTGATCGTCTCGCAGTCGGTCGGATTGAGCGGCTCTTCATTGGGCCACCGCTGGGCCAGAACGCGCTCGAAGTGCGGACGGATGACACGCTCGTAACTTTCCTCGAATCCGGGATAAAGCTGGAGGATCGCCTTGCGTGCGCACAGCACGAGGCAACGCGCTTCACGATGGGAGACGGTGGCATCGGTGCTGATGAGGTTGTGAGTCAACTCGACGATCATGCGAATCCGCCGTAGCCTGCGGCGCTCGACGAACGCGGAGCGCACCTCGGTGGCGGCTGCTTGCGACTCGGGTTTCGACATGTGGTCAGGCGGGGAAACGCTCCCTCCCCGGGACGCATTCCGCCTTTCGGTTAAACATGGCGTGCTTTGGAAATCTAGGCGTGTTCGCGGTCGCCCTCGGCCCAAATCTCGTCCGCGAGCTCAGGGTCGACGCGTGAATCGTAGTAGCGAATGGCTGCCTTACCGGCGGCTCGAACGGACATGTAGTTCAATGCGCCGCCCGACAGAGCGCCGACAAACGGAATGATCTTCGACAATCGCGCCCGCGCGAATCGCGCTCCGATCTTTTCCGCCACCGCCCCTCCTTCCACCGTCGCCGACTCCAGCATTGTGGCGATCCCTTGCTTGCCCAGACCCACGCCGGAGGCGTACGCCAGGCAGGCCAGCGCTTCGTTGAATCGCTGTCGATGTGAGGGCTCATGACCGTAGATCGTGGCGATTCCGACGATGAGCCGGAATTGCTGAAACATCAGAAACGCGAGATCGGCGCCCAGCGTCCCGATGGCCAGAAGGCCGCTGGGAAGTCCGGTCACCGCCCCTGCTGCGGCACAGCGAATCGCGGTGCGACGGACGAGCAGGCGGGCATGATCGATCGGTTCGAAGTCGGGCGTGCGGCTCTGCAGTGCGGAAATCTCGCGGCGGATCTTCTCCGTATCGATTTCCTCGAACAATGTGCGGAACACCTCTTCCAGGACGGAGTCCGCGCGCTTCTTGAACTGACGAAACCTGCTCATCTCCATCATTCGTTCGGCTTGTTGTCGCTCTTCGTTTCCGTTTTGCTGTCGCTCTTCGTTTCCGTCTTGCTCTCTTTGCTGTTCTCGCCCTTCGATTCGGCGGAACCTGCCGGTTTGGTCGCGTAGTCGGTCTTGTAGAAACCGGACCCTTTGAACTGAATCGCGGGAGAGGAGATCAACTTTCGCATTTGTCCCCCGCACTTCGGGCAGTGCGTATAGGGCGGGTCGGAGACCCTTTGAATGATCTCGACACGCTTCGCGCATTGCTTGCACTGGTATTCATACAGTGGCATTTCGGACCCCTCGCTGAGATCGAACAGGGCCCTGGGAACGGCGATTCCGCTATCGGCTGCGGGCCTGCGACAGAGGGACGATCTTGGTGTGGGAGTTCTCTTCCGCCGCGAACAGCTGGCCGTCGCGGAAGTAAACACCGGCCACCCCGCCCTCAGTCGTGCGGTAGTACCAGGAATCGATCACTGAGTCGCGCCGGTCGGTATGCACGGTCCAGCCGGGGATCGGCGCTCCCAGAACGTGGGCCACCTCTCGCTTCGACATCCCTTTCTCCAGGGCGAGGAGTTTGGGGCGCGAGATGGCGAGGTGATCGAACGCGTCGGCAACGCCACGCAGGGCGGCGGCGTTCGTCGGATCGGAATTGAGCACCGCGCGGTAAAAACGGATGGAGTCCTGATACCGGCCGAGCGATGCCAGCTCGCGCGCGAATTCCAGCTGGATCCGCTGGTAGACCTCGCGGGCCCGGCCGTGTGCCGGATACTTCTTCGTGAACGCTGCGACGGAGTCCGCGTACATCTGCCGCTCGCGCGCAGCGGCGTTGGGTGCCACGGCGGCCTTCTTCCGATTGAGGACGTGCAGCCATTCCGGCGCGTTGTCAGGGGAGTCGCTCCCGCTGCAGGCCACCAA
>DASWGL010000511.1:0-2050 GCA_036393735.1 Gemmatimonadaceae bacterium
GACGTATCACAGTCCTATCACAATCGAGTTGCTCATTTACGGCGTGTTGCTCGGCATGCGTCAGTACTCGTCCAGACACTCGTCATTCGCGAAGTGGTCATGAGTGTTCATAGTTCTCAGACTTCACTTGACTGGTTTCGAGTCGATCCAACGCCGAGTCGCGCGAGGCGATTCCTCGTCCGGACACCGTCAGATCGTCAGTCGGCACTTGAGGCATGGCCTACGTACGTACCGGCCATCTTCCGGCAAGATTCAGCGCAACGGCGGCACTCCTTGGCACATTCATTCACGACGTCGTCGTCTGGAAATCGCTCGCAACTCACGGCGCATGCATTGCACACCTCGGCGCAGATCTCACACACGCGCCGATGCGCCGGTGAGTCGCGGAGCATGAAGCTCGCGCACGTCGCGCAGAAATCGATGCAGTCCAGTAGCGCCCTGATGTGATTTGTTTCGGCTTGGCGACCGCCCTGGTCGAGGCAGTGCGTCACCGTGCGCAGACAGACGTCGTGACATTTCTCGCACTGCTCAATCGCTACTTGCATATCGAACTCTCTCCTTAAGCAACGCTTACAGAATCCAGGGGATGCTTCCTTAGCTGCCTAGGCTCCGCGCTCAGACATGTCGTCGGGGCCCTCTCACGTTCCGACTGCCGCGCCTGCGGCAGCCAGTGAGGCGAATTCGCCGATATGCTCTCCTACCGTGCTCCAGCCGCGTCCAGAATCACGTCAGTCACCTTAAAAGGCTCGTCCAGCATGGCGACGTGGCAGGTCCTCAACGTAGTCGTCAGCGCATGCATTCGCGTGGCCATCGATTCCTCCAAACCTGGTGGAATCGATCGATCGCGGCTGGCAATGATGTACCAGCTAGGTTTCGCTTTCCACGCTGGGGCGATGGACGTCCCGGCGAGAGACGCGATTGATGTTGGTCCTTGCGTCGCCGCCAGGATCTCGCGTTCGTTCGAAGAAAGACATTGCGCGAAGTCATCTTCGACGCCAGCTGAGTCAATCGTGAAAAACCCAGACGGATCGACGGAAAGATGGTCCCCGAGTGGCGCCGGCGTTGGATAGGCGGATAGCAACCCCAAGGCCGATTCCCCTTGGTCCGGCGCAAACGCCGCCACATAGACGAGGGCCGCGACTCTCGGATCGTTACCGGCCTCGCCAATCACGGCCCCACCGTAGGAATGACCGACCAGAACGACAGGGCCAGAATGTGCCGACGCCATCCGATCGATCGCTCGCTTGACCGCCGCTACGTCGTCGGCGAGCGATGTCAGCGGCAGTTGCGCAGCAGCCACGTTGAAGCCTCTTGCTTGCAGCAACGGAATCACACGAGACCAGCTCGAACCGTCAGCCCATGCCCCGTGCACTAGAACGACGTTCCGGATAGAACCGTTCCGACCGGGTCCCGCGAGCGGATGGCTCGCAAAGGACACGGTGAGTCCCACGGCGATGACTGCCACGGCGATTGCCCGGCGCCGGCTGTTCTTGAACATTGAATCCTCCTCATTGAAGGTGTCGCGTTGGGACTGGGCGTCAGCGAGTCGTTCGAAGGTCAGACCGACAATGACCGTGATGGCCAGTACGCGGAGCAGGACGGCGAGCGGCCGCGATATTGGCTGCCGGAGGTCGATCGTCCGGCGGGTCCGTGCCGGAGGCGTCGTGAGCCAGACGGCCGGTCGTGAGATGGCGGGATCCATACATTCAGCGTCGACGCTGGCTCCACAGCGATCAGCGTGGCCGATCCTGTCCGCCTCGACGCTAGCTGGGCTCCGTCGTCCGCTTCTTGTTCATTCGAGTGATTTTTGTTGTTAGTGCTCACAACCTTTACTGCGATCCGCACTCAATGGTCGATCATTCAGCGTCGTCCGCCCTCTTTGGTCGTCCTTGAGCAGGGTGCACCGTAACGCCCTCGGCCTCGATTGCGACAAGAAAGCCGACCGCATCGATATCAGGCAAGGTGAGTTCATCGAGGTCCAATACCGTGGCCCCGCACCCTCCGCACGCACTGACTCGATGTATTCGGCTCGCATGATGGACCCGCCCGT
>DASWGL010000512.1:0-7002 GCA_036393735.1 Gemmatimonadaceae bacterium
GTTGCTTGCTTGCCGTACGGACAATGGAGGTACCTCGATGCTCAAGCGCGTGTACGCATTGCCTCGCCTCGTCCGGGCCGAACGGAATTGCGGGAATGCTCACTGAGAACACTGTCGCGACGATCGATACCGCCGCCGCGCTTGGCGTTGAACGCGTCTACATCACCGGCGGCGAGCCATTCCTCCGGCGCGACATTTGTGATCTCGCCAGGCACATCACGGAGACGCACGGCTGCGAGTTGATCGTGCTGACGAACGCGACGCTGTTCGCTGGCCGCGTTCGCGAGCTGTTGCGGACGCCCGATCGCGGAAAGGTGAAATTTCAGGTCTCGATCGACGGCGCCCGGCCCGCAACAAACGATCCGATCCGTGGCGCCGGCCGGATTCCGCGTCACTCGTACACTCGCCGAAACGATCACGCCGATCACATCGGCGAACGGATCTGCCGCGAATCTGGTCACCTCGGTTCTGATCGGCCTGGCGTCGAAATTCGCCCTGCCAGTATCCACCACGCATGCCTTCCTCCGGCGCGGTTGTCGGAGTGGGTCTCTCCGACGGCGGCCGCGCCGTGCGATGGAAGACCGTCGGCGAGATGCTCCTCGCCTGGGTCGTCACGTTGCCGGTTTCGGCGCTGCTCGCGGCCGCGGCGGTCGCACTTCTGAGGTGATCGGATGGACAAGGTTGTTGTCTTTGATGTCATCGAAACCCTTCTCGACCTCTCGCCACTGGACACGCATTTTCATCGCCTCTTCGGTGACAAAAGCGCGCGCCTGATCTGGTTCGGCCAAATGCTGCAGATCGCCATGACCATGACCATCACCGGTGTATATGAAGATTTTGGCAAAGCCGCCGATGCAGCGCTCAGCATGACCGCGGTGCAGGCAGGCATCGAGATCGCCGCCGAGGATCGCAAGGCGATCCTGGGCGAGATCAGGCGTCTCCCGCCGCATCCGGATGTCCGCCCGGCCCTCGAAGCGCTCCGGAAGCGCGGCACCCGGGTCGCGGCCCTGACGAACTCGACGTCGCAGGTGGCGAAGGCACAACTGGAGTCGGCGCGACTCAGCGATCTCTTCGAAAAGATTCTCTCCGTCGAAGCGGTGAAGCGTTACAAGCCCGCCCGCGAGCCGTATGAATACGCGGCACGCGAGCTTGGCATCGGGACGGGCGAACTTCTCATGATTGCCGCGCACGCCTGGGACTGTGCCGGGGCGATGGCCGCGGGTTGCCAGGCGGCCTTCGTGCAGCGTCCGGGAAAGTCGCTCAATCCGTTGGCGAAAAGGCCGGGCATCGTCGTGAGCGATCTGAACGAGCTGATTCAAAAGCTGCAGTGATGCTGCACTGCGACCACGCCGCGACGCGTTTTGCAATCGCTCCCAGCCAGCTCGATCCGAGGTTCTCGTAATACTTCGATGCCGCCTCTGGACCGCGTCGGCGAGCGACGGATCAGTCGCCTCCGAGCGCTTCCTTTTCGACAAGTGCCACGCGCCGCCCGAGACGAGCACAGCCCGACGCTGTGACCATACCGCCATGCCGCCGCCGATCACGACCACGTCGAGCATTTCGCTCATGCAGTTCCTCGTCGATAGAGACGTTTGGCGCCCGTGGCTTGAACGCAATCAATTGGCTTCCCGGTTCGTCGATAGCAGCGAAGGAGGCAAAGATGATGAGAAAACTCGTTCTGGCGTTGGTCCTGGCGGTCACTCCTGCGATGTTCGCAGGCGAAGGCATGATGGGAATGATGGTGAAGGGACCGGAAGCACAAAAAGCACGTTCGGCGATGGATGCATACATCAAGCAGCACACCATCGGCGACACGTTTTACTACTACGATCCCGTCGATTCGAAACTGCTTTCGCTGAAATTCGACGACTTGCACAAGGACGTCATGCAGGAAGGGAAGTTCCTGATGGCATGTTCGGATTTCCACGACCAGAGCGGCCACAAGTACGACATCGACTTTCTCGCCGTTCCGAACGGAAGGTCCGTCGTCGTTACGCAGCCGGTGTTGCACGCAATCGATGGGAAGGAGCGGCCGCACCATCTCGTATTGAAGTAGGCGAGAAGGATGAGAACGCGAACGTCGACACCCGCGGAACAACAGCGCGAAATGCCCGATGACGTCGACGGACTGCTCGACCGCGCGTATCGATACGCATTCTCGCTCGCCCATGACGCAGCCGAGGCCGAGGATCTGCTTCAGGACGCGTGCCTGTCGATCCTCGCCTCGGGCGGATCGTGGGAGCGGTCGTATGTCTTTGCGACCATTCGGAACCGCTTCATTGACCGCTATCGCCGTAACCGCAAGATTCTTTTTCTCTCGCTCGATCGCGACGACGACCGCAGCGAGGAGGAACCGGCCGACTTGAACTGGGAAGCGCCGGACGTGCTGCAGAATGGTTTGCTCGATCGCGCGCTCGGCTCGCTGCGAGCGGAAGAACGAGAAACGCTTTATCTGGCTGTAGTGGAGGGCTGCACGGCGAAAGAGATTGCAGAGCTGACCTCGCGTCCGCGCGGGACGATTCTCAGTCTGCTGTACAGGACGAAAGCGAAGCTCCGCGATCTTCTCGGGAAACAACAGGCGCTGCCATGAAGACGAAAAAGATTGACGATCAGATTCGCGAGTATTACGCGTGGCAACGACCGTCGCCTCAGATCGTCGCGCGGGTGAAACAGATGATGCGTGCCGGCGCTCCGGTCCGATCCCTCCGCCGACCCTGGATGGGGATTGCTGCTGCCGTGGCCATCGCGCTCACGGCGCTCGTTTGGACGACGGCCCATCGCATCCCTCCATCGCCGCAGCAGGTCGCCGCGTCCGTCGCTCGTCAGGCGGCCTTCGGCCATAACGAGAAACAGCAGCTCGAGTTTCGGGTCACGGATTGCGCAGAGCTGCAGCGACAGATGAAGAGTCTTGATTTCACGCTGGTCGAGCCGGCAATGATGAGGGAGATGAACATGCGCATCGTCGGGGCGCGCTATGCAACGCTCGCCGGTGCGATGGCCGCGCAGATCGTCTACGTCGATTCGCACGGAGTGCCCTGCACGCTCTACGAAGTCCGGTCCGCCAATCAGTTGGCGCGGATCGCGCCCGGCGAGCACCAGATCGACGGCGTTCGCGTTGCGGTCTGGAAGGAAAAAGGTCTCGTCATGGTGCTGGCACGGCCAATGGCATGAGTTTCCGCCATGGCCTGGATCAAGATCATCGCAGCCGAGCGTCCGGACCGTCAAAGCTCACGGCGGCGTCGTGCATATGCGCGTCGGTGACGACCATGCTGGTCGACGACACACCCTTGATGAGGCCGACGATCTCGATCAGGTCAGCTCACCGTCACTACCCGCGCGCGCTGGGAGCGTATTGCCTGGCGAGTGCGCGCGATGCGGTGTCTATTTTTCGTCTAGTTTGCAATCTTCAGACGCGTCCGGACGAGTCGAGATGGCCGTAAAATCTGCCGTCTGGAGGTGGCCGCGTATGTCCCGAGACAAACGCCTGAATCGCACTCAGGAGGTCGACGGTTCGAGCCCGTTCAGCTCCACCAATATTTTCAGATACTTAGTCACTCACTTGAGCTTTCAATAACTTCCTCGGGTGCCTAGTTGTTACGTCTCAAGACGTTGTTCCCAGTGAGGCGAGTGATCGGCGCGTTGTCGTTCAACGTGATTGTGGAAGTGAATGTAACGATTGATCGCCACACGACGCTGCTCGGAGCTACGCGAAGCGATAGACACACACGGCATGCATGAATCATCGTCCGGCCTTCCGCCATTCACTGTCGTGTGATAGCCTCCGCCGCATCGAGCAATTTCAGTTTTTGTGGAATTCCGTCCGCCTTCGTATCGGCATCGCTTCAGCGGGCCAGGCCCTGCCGGCCTCGTTCGCATTTCCTCTCTCTCACACCAACTGCACAGGCAAAGGAGGCTGTCCATGAAACGTCTCGTCCTTGCTCTGATTCCGCTCGCTGTTGCGCTCCCGCTCATGGCCCAGAGCTGGCCGCAATGGGCGCAAAACCCGCAGCATACGGGTTTCCTGAATGTGAAGGGGCAAGATCTCAAACGAACTCTGGCCGACGTGATTTTCGACCCGCTGGTCGCTGACGAGTTGGCGACCGGCGTCCAGCAGTTCGGCCCCCCGCCTGGGCTGTTGGTGCACTATCAGGTGCCGCTCGTCGACGGAAACGACGTGTACATGGAATCGAAGTCGGGCCAGTTCACCCGCGGGACCTACTCGTCGCAGAACTGGCATCAGAACAAGTTCACCTGGGTCAATGGCCAGCTCACCAAGGTCTGGACCTTCGACAGCGACTGGATCGCGCCCGGGTCGCAGGGCGATTTCTGGGAGCCCGTCTACCATGCAGTGCTGGCAAACGGATTCCTTTACGATCCCGGTCAAGGTGGGACGATCTTCAAGCTCAACAAAGCTGACGGCACCGTCATCACGCGCATCAATCCGTTCAACAAGATCGATCCGAACATCTACACCGTCAGCCCGCTGACCGCCGACGGCTCGGGGAACATCTACTACAACGCGCTGCAGCTCAAGGACAATGGACCCTTCTACAGCAGCGACGCAGTGGATTCGTGGCTGATCAAAGTGGCACCGGACGACAGCATCTCGATGGTCAGCTACACCGGGCTGAATCCGGCCGCGCCCGCAGCGACTGACCTCTGTCTCGGCGTGTTCTCTAACAGCCAGTTGCCCTGGCCGCCGAGTGCCGCTGCCGTGCCGCCGTCGGTACCGTGCGGCCTCCAGCGCGTCGGGCTGAACATCGCGCCGGCCATCGCGCCCGACGGGACCATTTACACCCTCACCCGCGCCCACTTCCTCATTGGGGCGCGCCACTCATTCCTGCTTGCCCTCAACCCCAACCTGACGCTGAAGTGGGCCACCTCGCTCCGGAATCGATTTCATGACGGCTGCGGCGTTGCGCCCCCGGAGGGCACGCTTCCACCGAACGGCCAGCCGGGCGGCTGCCGCGACCTCGGAACCTTCGGCAACGCGGCGATCCTTGGAAATGATCCGGCGCAGAACACCCCGGGCGCGGGGCGCGTTCTGGACGATGAGTCGTCCTGTCCAACCGTGGCGCCAGACGGTAGTATCTTCTTCGGCGCCTACAGCCGCTACAACTACGCCCAGGGTCATCTGATGCACTTCAGCGCCAATGGCGACTATCTGGGCGCGTTCGGCTTCGGTTGGGATTCGACGCCCGCGATCTTCCAGCACGACGGGACGTACTCGGTTGTCATCAAGAACAACCACTACAGCGGCCTCGGCTCCTACTGCAACAATAACGCGACGTTCTGCCCCTTGGATCGGACGAGCACCAACCCGGCCAGCCCGGAGGAGTTTTTCGTAACCCAGCTCAGCCCGAACCTGATCATCGAGTGGAGTTTCAAAAACACGAATACGCAGAGCTGCACGCGCAATGCGGATGGATCGATCTCTTGCGTCTCCGATCACCCAAACTCATTCGAGTGGTGCGTCAACGCACCCGTGGTCGACAAGTTGGGCGTGGTCTACGCAAACAGCGAGGACGGAAACCTGTACGCGATCAATCAAGGCGGGACGCTGAAGCAGAACCTCTTCCAGCTGCTCGCGCTGGGCGCGGCTTACACTCCCACCTCGCTGGGGGGTGACGGCAAAATCTACTCGGAGAACGCCGGCCACCTGTTCGTCGTCGGCAAGTAAAGCCAATGCCGCATGCGGCAACTTTTCGGGGGAGCCGGATCACCGTGCTCCCCCTTTTTTCTTGTGGGGGAACTATGACGGCCGCTGTGGTGAGGATCAATCCGCCTCCCCGGTTGTCGCTCAATCCGACCGTCTTCGTATGGGCGTTGCGGCACCTGCGTCTGCGGCGGCATTGCTAGGAGCAATCGTGCGCCGGCGATCTTCTCGACGCGCAAGTTCGACCGCCACGGCGAGTGGCACTACTTTCCTGTGCCGTTTCGGTTGCTCTCGCCGCGTTTCGTGCGAAAGTACTGGTACGAATGGTAGTCCCAACGCGGCTGCAGCCGCAGAATCAGCGACGGTTTCTTGACGTGCACGCCCGGGATGCAACTCGAACGCCTTCGCCTGAGTGCCGCCGATCAACAGGGACAATCGGCCGTCCGCGGCTAGACGCCGATTCTCAAAACGCAGCCTGACAAGCAGTGTCTATTTTTCGTCTAGTTTGCACTCGCCAGACGAATCGAGACGAGTCCAGACGGGGTAAAATCTTCCGTCTGGAGGTCTCCGCAGATGTCTCGAGACAAACGCCTGAATCGCACTCAGGAGGTCGACGGTTCGAGCCCGTTCAGCTCCACCAATAACATCAAGCATTTAGAAAAGCGCTTCGGTGCACAAGAACTTGTGCAAGCGACTACTTTGCGCGGAGAAGCGTCTCCGCTCTCCTCTCTTTTCGTTCGACCAACTGTGGTGGAAAGATGGCGCGTACTCGATTGGTTTTATCGTCGTCGCTGGCGCTCTCGATTTAGCCGCGCTGACTCATTCCGTCCTGGGGCTGTCGCTGAGGTCCGAGATGCTCGGCCTCGCCTCGATCGCCGAGATCCTCGCGGGCGTAGTTCAGCGAGGAAGCGTGACTGCGCGCGCGGACGGGAGTGATTCATATCGTCTGCGCGTTCTCGACTCAGCGTGGTAGCAGGAACGGTGATTGGACGGAAGTCGAGTGCCGGTGGCGCCGCGAGCACGGGAGGATCTCGGTTCGAAGCGCGCGTCGGTGCGTGGTACGCCGCGCACATGCTGGCGGAAGATACCGTTCCTACTCTTCCGCAAGCGCCGATCGGCGCACACGTCGCCTTCATCCGTGCCCAGACAGGTGAAGAGGCCGATGATCTTCTGGTCGGGTTTTCCAACGGCGGCCATCACTTCATCCAGGCAAAGAACAGTCTCAACCTTGAGCAAGGGGAGACCTCCGAGCTCGCTTCGGCCCTCGACCAGTGCGTCCGGCAGTTCGTCGCGGGAAATACGGCCGGGGCCGTTCGTCCGTGGGATCGACCGCTCGATGCTTCTCG
>DASWGL010000513.1:0-7503 GCA_036393735.1 Gemmatimonadaceae bacterium
AGCCAAAAGTCTCACACCGGAAGACGCCATCCGAGATTCTCACGCCGAGTAGGAATCCCCGTCGCGTGGCGACAGCACCGCGGTCGACTCCGCAGCCCGTGGAGGAGGCACCGGTCACGACTTCCAACGGCAACACCGTGACCGAGGGCACCACTGGATCGGAGCGCGGCATTGGCACGATCGCAAGCGGATCCGAGATCTCGCTTTATTCCGGCCAGCGCGTTTGCACCAATACCTACGCGGTTGGCGACCGCTTCACCGCGAGCGTAGCGGAATCGGTACAGGGCTCGAACGGAGTCTCGATTCCGGCGGGCGCTACGGCTGTAATCGAGCTGACCTCGCTCAAGCGGAGTGAGAACGCGAACGACAACGTCGAGATGGAGTTCGTCGTTCGCTCGATCGCGTTCAATGGCAAGACCTACCCGGTCAATTCGTCCGTGACGTCAGCGCAGGTCGACAAAGTTCGCAACGGTGACGCGAGCAATGACGGGAAGAAAGTCGCCACCGGTGCGGTGGTCGGCGCGATTGTCGGGCAGATCTTCGGACATCATACGAAGTCGACGGTGATAGGTGCCGCGACTGGTGCAGCGGCAGGGGCAGTGGTCGCCGGCGTGACTGGGAAGTACGACGGTTGCGTTCCAAATGGCGGACGCATCTCGCTCAAGCTCAATCAAGCGCTGGTCGTGCAGCAGTCGGTTTGATTACGGCGGGCTGACATGATTAAAAAAAGGCGCGCTCATCCGAGCGCGCCTTTTTTGCATCGTCAATCGTTATAAACTTTAATCGACGTAGGCCTTGGCGATACGGCGCCCGTAGTAGATCCCGATGCCAGTGCCGACCATGCTGACCATGACCGCGGTTGTCAGTCCCACGGTCGCTCCGAGAGCCCAACCGGCGTAGCCGCCGATGGTGGAGCCGACGAAAGCAAAGAGTTTTCCCATACCCAATAGACGAGCGCGGAGTGCGATTGGCACTCCGTTTTTCTACGCCGCGGCGTCCTCGGAGTACAGCCTGGCTCCAACCCACGCTGAAACCCAAAAGTTCACCAGTCCGATGAACGCAAAAGTCCACCAAAGTCCTGCCGACATCATTCCCATGTGCATGAATCCCGACATGAAGATCCCGGCGAGGAGCCAGAACAAGACCGCGGCATAGGTCGCCGTCTTCATCCCGGGGCCAAAACGCGGGCGAATCGCCGCATAGGTCCATACCAGCAGAATCCCGAGCACGAAGTCCATCACGATGTAGCCAGCTATTGAGGAGCCCGACATCATCTGATCGGACAGGCCCGGCTTGAACGCGTCTGATTCCGCCTTCATGCGCGCGCCGAGGATGTACGTATTCGATACGAAATCGATGACGTTCATCACGACACCGGCTGCGAGGCCCCCGATCAGTACCTTCTGCGTGTTAATCGCCATGCTATCCTCGGTCTAGGAATGTGGATGCGAGTGCGACCATATCCGAGTGAGTGTCTATATCAATGGCAGCCACGTCAAGAGGAACACATGTACCACTTTCGCCTGTATATATTGAAAACAGACAGGGGTGCCGCGCGGGATCCAGGCTGCCAGGCTCGGCAGCGACGCGTGGCTGAGAAAGTCCCTCAGAACCTGATCCGGTTAGTACCGGCGTAGGGAGTCGAACGATGGAAGCACGTACGCAGATGCATTATGCGCGTCGGGACGAGATCACCGATGTGATGCGCTTCGTCGCCCAGCGCGAGGAGCTGGCGCCCGAGCTGGTGCGCGATGAGATCGCAATCGGGCGGCTCATAATCCCCGCCAACATCCACCACCTCGCGGGCGCGCTCGAGCCGATGGCAATCGGCAAGGTTGCGCGGGTGAAGATCAACGCCAACATCGGCAACTCGCAGGTATCGTCCGACGTGAACGGCGAGATCGAAAAGCTCCAGATCGCGGTCAAGTACGGCGCCGACACTGTGATGGATCTCTCGACCGGCGGGAACATCGACGGAATCCGTCGCGCTATCATCGCTGCTTCGCCGGTCCCGATCGGCACCGTACCGATCTATCAGGCGGTACAGGGCGGACCCGACGGCAAATGGGACAAGCAGCTCGAGGAGCTCACCGCCAGCGATCTGCTCGACATGATCGAGCACCAGGCGAAGCAGGGCGTCGACTACATGACGCTCCACGCCGGTATTCTGATCGAACACCTCCCGCTCGTGCACGGGCGCATCACCGGCATTGTGAGCCGCGGGGGCTCGCTCCACGCGGTGTGGATGATGGCGCACCGCAAGCAGAATCCGCTCTATGAGCGATTCGACGACGTCCTCGACATCCTTCGTTACTACGACGTCACTGTCTCGCTTGGCGACAGCCTGCGGCCCGGATGCATCGCTGACGCCAGCGATCGCGCGCAGTTCGCGGAGCTAGACACACTTGGCGAGCTCACCCGGCGCGCGTGGGAGCGCGACGTACAGGTGATGGTCGAAGGACCCGGACACATCCCCATGGATCAGATCGAGATGAACGTCCGCCGGATGAAGGAAGTCTGCAACGAGGCGCCGTTCTATACGCTCGGTCCGCTCGTCACCGACATCTCGCCCGGCTACGACCACATCTCGAGCGCGATCGGCGCCGCGATGATCGGTTGGTTCGGATCCGACATGCTCTGCTACGTCACGCCGAAAGAGCATCTGGGACTGCCCAACGCCGAAGACGTGCGTCAGGGGGTAATCGCCTACAAGATCGCTGCCCATTCAGCCGACGTCGCACGCGGCAGGAAGGGTTCTCGCGATCGTGACGACGCGCTATCACGCGCGCGTTATGCGTTCGACTGGAAGGAGCAATTCCGCCTGAGTCTGGATCCGGAGCGCGCGCAGGAGTATCACGACGAAACGCTTCCGGCAGAATACTTCAAGAGCGCCGAATTCTGCGGGATGTGCGGGCCGAAGTTCTGTTCGATGCACCATTCGAGAACCATCGAGGAAGGCATCGCGCAGATGGCTCGTGAGCTGGAAGAGCGAGAAGCCGCGGAGCGGGGATTGTCGGACAACGTGATTAAGGCGCAAGAGCAACCGTTAGCTGGTGTTTCGGCGAGCTGAGCTCGAGCGATTCTGTGAGCGGTGCGCGAGCGTGGCACGCGTCGCACGCGTGTGCGCGACGCTCTTCTGCGCGGTGGTAGGCGCCACGACTTGCGTCAACATTCGCGCTCCGAGCGATGCGGGTCCAAGGAAGGTGCCCCCTGTCGTCGTTGGAGGCCCTGGCGGAGATGCGCCGGTGAGACTCGACATGCGACCGATGCTGGCATCCGATTCGGCTTATTTCCGCACGCATCCGCTGATGGTTCCGGTCGAAGGGGTCTCGCCATCGGAGCTGAGGGATACGTACCACGAGGCGCGAAGCGGCGGCCGGATCCATATGGCAACCGATATTCTCGCGATGCGTGGGACTCCGGTGTTGGCTGCCGCACCGGGCAGGATCATCAAGCTGGCAAATAATGGCGCGGGTGGAATCACGATTTATATCGCCGATGCGAGCGGGCGCTACGTGCAGTACTATGCGCACCTCATGGGCTACGCGCCGAACACGAAGGAAGGACTCGAGGTCCAGGAAGGCGATGTGATCGGGTTCGTCGGAACGACGGGCAATGCGCCGCCGAACACCCCGCACCTGCACTTTCAGGTAATGCGGAGCGATGCCAACTACTGGAATGGGACGCCTATCGATGTGCGCAGCTTCATCACGAAGCCAGGCAGGATGAGGAATTGAAGGGCAAGGAGCGTGCGGAGCTTCGCTCCGAAGCGCACCATCTCAGTCCTACGGTGCACGTCGGACAGCACGGACTCACGCCATCTCTCGTCGGCGCTCTCGACGACGCACTTCGCACCCGCGAGCTGGTGAAAGTGAAGCTGAGGAACAAGGACGACGTGAAGCCGAAGGAGATGGCGAACTCGCTGGCAACGGCAACCAATTCGGCGGTGGTGCAGGTGATCGGGCGGACGGCAACGCTCTTTCGTGAGAACCCCGATCTCGATAAGAAGCGGGGCGACATTCCACCGTGGCGCCGGTAGTTTAGCGTTGAATCATCAAGGGAGCCGCTGACATGGGCGCAGCAGTTGCCGCAATATTGATAAGACGGGAGACGGAGGTCGTTGACGATTTCCGCGCTGCCGGCGCGACCTCGCGCGAGACAGCCCAGTCGTATACGGCTATCGGGCTCGGAGAATCACTGGGTCTCAAGCGGCTGCGCGATCGCGCCGTTATTCGCGAGGCAGCGCCGGGAACCTACTACCTGGACGAAGAAGTATGGACAGCGGTCCGGAGGAGCCGGCGGCGGATCGCGACCGTCTTTCTCTTGATTCTCGCCCTCTTCCTGCTCGGCGTCGTGGTGGGGACCATCAAGTGAGGAGACATGCGGTTGCTATTCAATCGGCTGGGTCTATTTTTCGGCAAGGAATCATTTTCGGCGCAGCTCATCATGCTGGCGCCGCCGCGGCACTATCGGGAACGACATGCCTTACGTCATAACTGAAGCCTGCAAGAACACGAAGGACCGCGCCTGTGTCGACGTGTGTCCGGTCGACTGCATCTATGAAGGACCCGATCAGCTCTACATCCATCCCGACGAGTGCATCGATTGCGGCGCGTGCGAGCCCGAGTGCCCTGTCACCGCGATTTTTCCAGAAGAGGACGTGCCTGCGAATCTCAAGGAGTTCGTCCAGATCAACCGCGAAGTGTTCAAGAGTCCCAACCCTCCGGGACGGCCCAACCGGTAGCCATCTCCACTCGAGCGACTGGCGGAATCCAGTGTTCGGCCCTCAATATCTGATCCCATGACACCTCCCATCGTTCCCGGCAAGAACGGAATGTCCACCGTGCTGCTCTCGCATCCCTCCGGCAGCTCGGCGGATGTGTACCTCAATGGCGCGCACGTGACTTCGTGGATTCCCGCGGGCGGCAGGGAAGTGCTATTCATGGGGAAGACGGCGACGTTCGCGCCGGGAGATCCGATTCGCGGGGGTATTCCCGTCGTGTGGCCGCAGTTCGCGAACATCGGCCCGCTGCCGCAGCATGGCTTCGCGAGGAAAACGGAGTGGCAGCTCGCGGAGAACGCCGACTCGTCGGATGATCCATCGTTGGTCAAGCTCGTGCTGACCGACGATCACCGCACGCGCGAGCTATGGCCGTATCATTTCCGCACTGAGCTCACGGTCACGCTCGACGACAAGTCGCTCCAGGTGAAGCTCGACGCCTTCAACACCGGCGACGAGTTGTTCAGTTTCACCACCGCTCTCCATACGTACCTCGCGGTGGCCGACATCCGTGAAACGGCGATACGCGGCTTCACCGGCAAGTGGTACCTCGACAAGACCCAGGGTGGAAACGAGACGAAGGACGAGGCGAAGAAGCTCGTGATCTCGGACGAAACCGATCGCGTCTACCTCAAGGCCCCGAAGAAGGTGGAGGTGGAGGACCGCGGGAATGAGCGCCGGATCGAGATCCGCTCGGCGGGATTCAAGGATGCCGTCGTCTGGAATCCATGGGCCGAAAAGGTGACTGGATTCATCGGGCTCGATACGGAAGACTACATGAGGATGGTGTGCGTGGAGGCGGCGCAGATCGGATCACCGGTGGAGCTCAAGCCCGACGCATCGTGGAGTGGCTCTCAAACTCTGGCGATCGTGTAAGTGCCGATTTTTCGCCCGTCCGCGTTCAGCTGGCAGTGCGACAAGTGCAAGGCGTTCTTCAGAGTTGGGAAAGGAGGCGTGTGCACGACGTGCAAAAGAGCGTTATGCGATGAGCATTTGTACGGGTCGTTCGTCGAGAAAATGAAGGCGCGGTTCTCGGGTAAAAGACCGGTTTGCGTCGAGTGCCGCTCTAAAGGCTAAACCTTCTCGCAGTTGCAGTAGAACTAGAGGGTTTTAATAATGCCTTTCGCCCAGACCCCGCCCGACCCTTCAACAATCTGACTTTTGACCCAGAACGCCAGCAGCAGCACGGCGTACTGTAGAAAGGTGCTGATCTCGCTTCGAAACGCCTCGCCCCAGTGATACTCTCCGTCGGGCTGCGGACCTTTCGGGGGACGGGGAATCCAGCGCGGCGTTTTGTTCTTGTACTCGAGGTACTCGCGGCCAAAGATCGATTCCAGCACGCCTTCCTCGTAGCGAACGATAAGCTCGTACTCGACCGCAAAGAGCAGCACCGCGATGGGCAGGAACCAGAGCACGCCAGAGATGGTGACAAACCCCAGCCAGATCAGAAAATTGCCGATGTAAAGCGGGTTCCTCGCCCACGCGAAGATTCCGTACGTGACCAACCGCTGTACGTTGCGCGACCGACGGCGCGTCACCGTCCCCGCTGCCGCGACACCCGCCAGTCGAATCGCTTCGCCGATCACGATGAGCGCGATTCCAACTTCCCAGCGAAACGGAGAAGTGGATCCCGGCATCACCAGGGGAATTCCGAGAAAGAGAAGCGGCAGCCAGCCGCGGTGGCGGAACAGCACGGCGCCGATCTGGGCGGGAATCGATTGCTCTGTCGCGCTTACTCCGTCGGGCACTCGCCCCGGATTGCTCAACGGACTCTTCCCTCGTCCCACGTGCCTGCGCCAATAGACAACCGCCACGGATTACTCAACGGGGTTTTTCCTCTTCCCATGGGGCGAAGAGCGTCCGCCACTGATCGGGAACCGGGATCGGTTTTCCCTCATGCGACACGGTGACATACACGATCGACGCATCGCAGACCACCGCATCGCGCTGATTCGTTACCTCCTGTCGCACTATGAAGCTGGTGTTTCCGACGGACGTGAGTCCCGTCCTGATGCTGAGATCATCGCCTGGAAATGTCTGCGCCTGATAAGACGCCTCCACCTTTCTAACTACTGCCCACAGGCTCGATTTCATGTACTCGTCGTACGACATGTGACGCTCGAGCGCCGACCATCGCGCCTGCTCCAGCAGCGTCAGCATGTGGGCGTGATTGACGTGCCCCACCGAGTCGCAGTCGCTTGGATAGATGTGAACTTTCAGGTTTTCAGTCATGGGATCGCAGAATGAGTGGACCGCGCCGAAAGTTAACGCCAGAGGAGCGAGTCACCATTAAGGCACTAGATTTGGGTGATGCCTCCTGCCAATACGGACGGCGCCCTCTACCTGGACAAGAGATCCGAGGTAGACCGCTTCCTCTCTGAAATATCCGATGTGAAGGAGCTCGCCCTCGATACCGAAGGGGCGAGCTTCCATCGCTTTCTCGATCGCATCTATCTGCTCCAGATCTCGACGCGGAAGCACAGCGCGATCATCGATCCGCTGCCGATCGGATCGCCCGCCAAACTGGGCCAGCTGCTCCAGAGCAAGGCGGTGGAAGTCGTCTTCCACGACGCCGACTACGACCTGCGACTGCTGCACCAGGACTACGCCTGGCACGTCACCAACATCTTCGACACGCGCGTCGCGTCCCAGTTGCTGGGGATCAAGTCATTCGGGCTAGCAGCGCTGCTCGATCAGTACTTCGACGTGAAGCTGGACAAGAA
>DASWGL010000514.1:0-5984 GCA_036393735.1 Gemmatimonadaceae bacterium
GATTTCCAGCGGGAGTTGTCGATGGTGTGACCTCCTTCCGCCGTTCATTCGCGCCGTCAGGTCCCTGTGCTGGATGCCCGTCGAGCCAGCATCGAGCATCGTTCACGCGCTCAAGTACGAAGGATGGGCGGCGGTCGCAACTGAAATGGCGGAGCGGATGAGTCGGCTCGCCTGGCCTCCAGACGTAGTCGATGAGCGGGCAGCGCTGGTGCCGATCCCGCTCGCGTCAGCGAGAAAGCGCCAGCGTGGCTATAATCAGAGTGCGCTCATCGCGAGCGGACTCGGGCTGCGGTGGCGCATTCCTGTATGGGAGGACGTCGTCGTGCGCTCACGCGAGACGAGCTCGCAGACAAGGTTGACACCCGAACAGAGGCTGGACAACGTTGCAGGCTCGTTTCGCGCCGGTGATCGACAGCTCGAACGATTGCGCAGCGCGCATGTCGTGATCGTCGATGACGTAGTGACCACGGCCGCAACGCTCAACGCGTGCGCGAAGGTGCTGTACGAATCGGGTGCGCGGATAATCAGCTACGTGACTTTCGGCCGGGCCCACGCCAGTGGTGACCGGCTCTAACCGAATGGAGTTAATGGAATGGCAACACGGATAGGCATCAACGGATTTGGACGGATTGGCCGCCAGGTCGTACGCGCGGCGAAGAATGAAGGTGTCGCTGATCTCGACTTCGTCGCGGTGAACGATATCACCGATACCAAAACACTCGCGCATCTCTTCAAGTACGACTCGGTGCACCGCACCTATCAGGGCGATGTCGCCGCGGGGAAGGACTCGATCACCATCGACGGTGACGAGATCAAGATTCTGTCCCAGAAGGATCCAGCCTTGCTTCCGTGGAAAGAGCTCGGCGTGGATATCGTCCTGGAATCCACCGGTCGCTTCACCGATGCCGGCGCCGCCCGGAAGCACATCGAGGCAGGCGCGAGGAAGGTACTGATCTCCGCGCCCGCCAAGGACGAGGACATCACCATCGTCATGGGCGTGAACAGCGACAAGTACGATTCGGCGAAGCACACTATCGTCTCCAACGCTTCATGCACGACGAACTGTGTCGTGCCGATGGTCAAAGTCATTCGCGACAACTTCGGCTTTCGTCACGCGTCGATGGTCACGATTCACAGTTACACCAACGACCAGCAAGTCCTCGATCTCCCGCACAAGGATCTGCGCCGCGCGCGGGCGGCTGCCCTGTCCATAATCCCGACCACCACCGGGGCGGCAAAAGCAACCGGCCTCGTCATTCCCGAGGTGAAGGGAAAGATCGACGGGAGCTCCATTCGCGTTCCTACTCCCGACGTGTCGTACACGATTCTCACGGTCGAGATCGAGAAGACCGGCGTAACGAAGGAATCCGTGAACGCCGCTTACAAGAAGGCCGCAGCCGAGGGACCACTCCAGGGCATCCTTCGCTACACCGATGAAGAGCTCGTATCGAGCGACTTTATCGGCGACCCGGCGTCGTGCATTCTCGATTCGAAGACGACCAATGTCATCGACGGCACTCTCGTCACTGTGCAGGGATGGTACGACAACGAGTGGGGCTATGCCTCCCGCTGCGTCGACATGCTCCGCTTCATGGGGTCGCGACTCTAGACCGAACCCGAACAATGAGAAAGAAAAACGTCCGCGATCTCAGCGATGCGCAGGTGCGCGGCAAGCGAGCTCTGGTTCGCGTCGACTTCAATGTTCCGCTCGACGATGATGGCAACATCACCGACGACACGCGCATCCGCGCGTCGCTTCCGACGATCCAGCTGCTGCTCGAACGCGGTGCGCGCCCGGTAATCCTGTCACATCTGGGACGGCCCAAAGGCAAACCCGATCCGAAGTACTCGCTGCAACCTGTATCGAATCGGCTCCAGGAACTGGCCGGTAGCACGGTGATCTTCGTCGAGTCGACCGATTCGGACGAAGCGCTCCAGGCCTGCGAGAACCTCAAGGCGGGAGAAATCCTTCTCCTCGAGAACACCCGCTTCCTCGGCGGCGAGGAGAAAAACGACCAGCGGCTGGCGAGGGCGCTTGCCGAGCTTGGAGACTTTTTTGTTAATGATGCGTTCGGGGCCGCGCATCGCGCGCACGCTTCAACCGTTGGTGTCGCCGAGCATCTGCGGCCGGCCGTCGCCGGACTATTGATGCAGAAGGAGCTCGATTACCTCGGCGGCGCGCTCGCGAACCCGAAGCATCCTTTCATCGCGATTCTTGGCGGTGCGAAGATCTCCGGGAAGATCGACGTGATCGAACAGCTTCTCCCGAAAGTCGATGGGCTGTTGATCGGTGGGGCAATGGCGTGCACCTTCTACCGCGCGATGGGACTGGAGACCGGGAAATCGCTCGTGGAGGAGGACCGCGTCGAGATGGCGAAGGATCTGCTCGCACGCGGCGGCATGCGCCTCACTCTTCCGCACGATGCGATGGTCGCACCCTCGCTCGAGCGGGCAAAAGAAGCGAAAGCAGTACCGCGCAACGCGATCCCGAAAGACCAGGCCATGTTCGACATCGGCCCGCAATCGGCGGCGTCGTATTCGCGCGCAATCGCGGCGGCCAGGACGATAATCTGGAACGGCCCCATGGGCGTCTTCGAGACGCCGCCATTCGACGCCGGCACCAGCGCGATCGCGCACGCCATGGCGAACGCCACGGCGAAGGGCGCGACCACCATCGTTGGTGGAGGTGATTCGGCAGCCGCCGTGACCGAAGCAGGACTCGAAGCGAAGATGAGTCACGTCTCCACGGGCGGTGGTGCGTCACTCGAATTCCTGGAGGGCAAGAAACTCCCCGGAGTAGAAATCCTCGACGAGGCCGACTAGTGAAGCGTCCTGTTCTCGCCGCCAACTGGAAGATGAACAACGGTCCGACAGCGGCGAAGGCATTCATGGAAGCATTTCTCGCGAGCTACCAGCCGCGAAACGATCGCACGGTCATCATCTTTCCTCCCGCGGTCTCTCTCATGACCGTCGCATCAGCCGCGTCGACCCGCACCGACGTTCTCGCCGGGATCCAGAACATTCACTGGGCGGAGAAGGGAGCTTTCACTGGGGAGATCTCGGCGCCCATGGCCAAGGACGCTGGCGCGGCGGTGGTACTCGTCGGGCACTCGGAGCGGCGACATGTATTTGGCGAGACGGACGCGCAATGCGCGCAGAAGTGCGTCGCGGCATCACGCGCGAAGCTGGCGTTCATGCTTTGCGTTGGCGAAACCATCCAGGAGAGAGAAGCGGGCGAGACCGAACGTCTCGTGACCCGGCAACTCCGCGAGGGTTTATCGCAGACGCCAAATCTTATCTCAGCGGATTTCATGCTCGCGTATGAGCCGGTCTGGGCCATCGGAACTGGTCTCACTGCCTCAGCCGGTGATGCTTCGGCGATTCACACGGTGCTGCGCTCGGAGCTGAGAGAAATGATTGGGACGCGGGCCGATGAGATTCCGATACTTTATGGAGGAAGCGTCAACCCGACGAACGCGGCTGGCCTTCTCGCCGCGCCAGAAGTCGACGGGCTCCTTGTTGGAGGCGCTAGCGTCGAGACGCCTTCGTGGCTCGTAATCGTGCAGAGTTAGTCGCGGAGACATTTCTAATGAACGTCGACAAAAAAGTCGTCGAGACTTGACTGAATTCCTGTTGCCGCTGATATTCAAGGACTCGACTGAACTTTAATTCTATCAATGCTTTACACGTTTCTTCTCATACTGCTCGTCATAGACTGCGTCGTTCTGATGCTGGCCATTCTGCTTCAGGCCGGGAGGGGCTCCGGCCTCGCCGCGAGCTTCGGCGGCGCGAGCTCCTCTCCCGACGCACTCATTGGAATCCGTCAGGCCGGAAATCTTCTTACCAAGGCCAGTTGGTGGGGCGGCGGGATTTTCCTCGGCCTCTGCTTCATTTTGCAAATCATGTCCACGCACACGTCGGCTCCGCGCTCAGTCCTCGAGAAGGGGTTGAGCACTCAGCCACAGAACGTGGCGCCGCCTCCGACATCAGCTCCGGCGGTTCCGCTCGAGCCGGCGCCGACGACGACAGCTCCCACGGGAACGAAGACGGCTAAACCTCCAGCTACCACTCCGAAGCGGTAAGTTGACGGCCGAGATTCGAATCACTGAGCCGGGGTTCCTCCTCCTTGAGGACGGAACCCTTTTTCGTGGACGGTTGGCCGGGTCGGCAACGGCGATGCTGCCCGCCGTGGCCGAGGTCGTGTTCACAACCAACATGACGGGCTATCAGGAAGTCTTCACCGATCCCTCGTATCGCGGACAGATCGTCGTCATGACGGCGCCCCAGATCGGCAACTATGGCGTCAACGCCGAGGACCCGGAGTCAAGCGCCCCGCAGGTCGCCGGCGTGGTGGTTCGCGAGCTGTCCGAGACGTACTCTAACTGGCGCGCGACCGGCGGTTTGGGAACTTGGCTTGCCGCATCGCAAGTCCCTATCATTCAGGATGTTGACACACGCCGTCTCACTCGACACTTGAGGTCCGTTGGTGTGATGCGTGGGGTCATCGGCGCGGGCGTCGAACCGGACGAAGCGAGCAGGGCCGCACTCGAGGCGTGCCCGTCCATGGAGGGTTTGGATCTCGCGTCCCGCGTTACGACCAGGGAGAGTTACACTTGGGGAGATCCTCAGTCGCGTCACCACATCGTCGCCTACGACTACGGGATCAAGCGCAACATCCTGCGACTCTTCGACGAGAACGATTGCCGTGTCACTGTAGTCCCCGCCGACACGCCGGCCGAGGCAGCGCTGTCCGAAGAGCCGGACGGAATATTTCTGTCGAACGGGCCCGGTGACCCTGATGCGGTCGCGTATGCTCCCGAGATCATACGGACTCTCACCGCCAACGGAGTGCCGATCTTCGGCATCTGCCTGGGGCACCAGCTGTTAGGCCTCACCTTTGGTGGCTCGACGGTCAAAATGCCCTACGGGCACAGGGGTGGAAATCACCCAGTGAAAGCGGTCGAGACCGGTCGCGTCCTCATTACCTCCCAGAACCACGGGTTTGCGGTCGAAGGGGATGAATCCTCGATCAAGGGTGCGGCCGATCTCGAGGTCACTCACGTCAATCTGAACGACGGGACGATCGAAGGGCTTTGTCACAGGACCCTCCCGATATTCGGTGTCCAGTATCATCCGGAGGCCGCGCCCGGACCTCACGACGCCCGACCTCTGTTCCAGGAGTTCCTCAGCGCCCTCAGGGGGGCAGTCAGGTAGCGTCAAGATTGCCTTGACACCATATTAGTAAAGCCATAGTTTCAAAGCACTTACGCGCTCTGGCGCGCGTCCATACGGAGTTTTTCAATGACTAAGGCCGACCTCGTCGAGCGTGTCACGACCCAGATTTCACGTACCGCTGGGCCGATGATTTCAAAGAAAGATTGCGCTCGCGTCGTGGACGCTTTCCTCGAGGCAATCAAGGAATCACTCCAGACCCAGGAAAACATCGAGGTCAGGGGATTCGGCACCTTCAAGATTCGCAATCGCAAAACCCGCATGGCGCGCAATCCTCGCACGGGCTCTCCAGTTGAGGTTTCTGCGCGACCTGTCCCTGTGTTCAAGCCGTCAAAGGAACTGCGAGCCCTCGTTGCTGGCGTGGACATGTCGCAGATGTCGGAAGCGTAAGGACTTAGCTTCAGCAGTCGAGGGGGACCGCACATGTCCACAGTGACGGTGCAGCTGTTCGCTTCATACGCCGAGAGCTTCGGCGTCCGCACTCTCCTACTCCCTCTCAAATCCGGCAGCACAGTCGCTGATCTCCTCGACCATCTGCGTTTGCTCCCAGGCGCTTCGATCCTTCCGGACTCTCCCCGCGTCGCAGTCAACCGAAAGTTTGCGCCGAAGGACCAGCTCGTTGATGCTGGCGACGAGATCGCGCTGATCCCACCCGTATCGGGTGGGTGAGCGGATGATACGCGCAGCACTCGTCACTCGCGCAATCGATCCGGCGGCACTCATCGCCAGCATCGCATCCACGGGTTACGGAG
>DASWGL010000515.1:0-1831 GCA_036393735.1 Gemmatimonadaceae bacterium
GGCCACTTCCAGCTTACGGCGCGACTATGGCCGGCGCTGCGAAAGGCGCGAGGCGCCCGCGTCGTTGCGTTGTCGTCGCGGGGTCACCGGATCGCTGCGTTCGACTTTGACGATCCAAATTTCGAGCGGCGCCCTTACGACAAGTGGATCGCCTACGGTCAATCGAAAACCGCAAACGCGCTATTCGCGCTCGCGCTCGATGCGCCTGGCGAGCCGGATGGAATTCGCGCGTTCTCGGTTCACCCCGGCGCGGTGGTAACGGACTTGATGCGTTTCATGCCGGACGACGAGATTCGGAGCGCCATCACGGCGGCAGAGGGGATCGAGCCGCTCAAGTCCACCGAGCAGGGTGCGGCGACCAGCATCTGGTGCGCGACGAGCCCGCAGCTCGACGGGATGGGCGGCGTCTACTGCGAGGACTGCGACATCGCCGAAGCTGTTCCCGTCGATTTTCCCGAGCCGCGCGGTGTCAGGCCCTGGGCGAGCGATCCAGTTCTCGCCGAGCGTCTGTGGATGAAAAGCGAGGAATGGACCGGCGTCACGCTGGGGAATCGACCGAGCGCTCGACCGCGTTCGGCTATTGACAGAGCGGAACACATTCCGCCCCGGACGCCCGAAGCAGGCCGTGAGTCTGGAGCGAGCTAACCTCCCGGTGTCTCGCAGTTGATCATCCAGGGAACACCGAAGCGATCGACGAGCGTGCCGAATCGCTCTGACCAGAATCCCGCTCGTGCACGGGTTGTGGCCCACCCAGAAAAGCTGGGACCGGTGGATCGACCGCTACGAGAGCTGCCGTATCGAACCACGAGTCGATCGGTTTCCCTGACGCAGTAGCGGAGCGATCTTAGAGGCCCACCGCTCGCTCGAGGGTTCGCTGATCCTGTTCGTGCTTTATGCCCTCTTCTTTCTGTCGGGCGCCGCGGGCCTCATTTACGAATCGATCTGGACACGCTATCTGGCGCTGCTCGTCGGCCATAGCGCGTACGCCCAAATCCTCGTGCTCACCATCTTCCTCGGTGGAATGGCGGTCGGCTCGTTCCTCGTCGGCCGATACAGTGAGCGGCTGCGCAATCCTTTGATATTGTACGCCGTCGTCGAGGCCGCCGTCGGTCTGCTCGGATTGCTGTTTCATCCAACCTTCCGCGCGGTGTCGGCCGCTGCGTACGACTCGATATTCCCGGCACTCGTCGCGTCGCCCGGCGCACAGTCCGCCGTAAAATGGCTGCTCGCCGCCAGTCTGATTCTCCCTCAATCGATTCTGCTCGGCGCCACGTTTCCTCTCATCAGCGCCGGTATCCTGCGCCGATGGGGATCCCGTCCCGGCAGCATCCTTTCATGGCTGTACGCATCAAATTCGTTCGGCGCCGCGGTCGGTGTGCTGCTGGCAGGATTCTATCTCGTCAGCCGTTTCGATTTTCCCGGCACGCTTGCTTTCGCCGCGACACTGAACTTCGCGGTAGCAGTCGTCACGCTCGCGCTCGTCCGGGGACGGACAAGATCTTTCGCACGAGAGCAGCCGGCGGCTTCGGAACGCAGCGCGTCCGCCGCGTCCCCAACTGGACCGGCAGTCGATAGTGCGCGGCTTCTGCTTCTTGGCGCTGCGTTTGGCACCGCGGTGGCATCCTTCGCCTACGAGATCGCCTGGATCCGAATGCTGTCGCTCGTACTCGGCAGCGCGACGCACTCGTTCGAGCTCATGCTGTCGGCGTTCATACTTGGCCTCGCGCTTGGCGCGCTGTCCATCAGCCGCCGCGCGGATCGCTGGCGCGATCCGTTGCGCGTCCTGGGATTCGTCCAGTGCGCGATGGGAGCGCTCGCCGTCGCGACACTT
>DASWGL010000516.1:0-1551 GCA_036393735.1 Gemmatimonadaceae bacterium
CGTCATTGGCACCGTGCTCCGCGTCGACCTGGTGATCCTCGACGAGCTGGGCTTCGCGCCGCTGGACGCGACCGGCAGCCAGCTCTTCTTCCGGTTCATCGCTGCCGCCTACGAACGCCGCAGCCTCGGCATCGCCAGCCACTGGCCCTTCGACCAGTGGGGCCGTTTCCTGCCCGACGAGACCACCGCGGTTTCGATGATCGATCGAATCCTGCATCACGCGGTCGTCGTCGTCACCGAAGGCGAGTCCTTCCGCATGAAGGAGGCGAAGACCAGAGGAGGTGGACCACCTAAAAGAAAGGGCTGAGATCCTCGGAGGTGGGGACTTTCAGTTGGCCAAAACTGGGGACTTTGAGATGGCCATTGACAGCGATTTGGCTGGTTGTTGGCTTTTTGTTTCTGAACGCGTGGCTTTTTGGCCCGTACGGAGGCCCATATGCGTATATCATCACTGCCCTAGCGCTTGTGCTAACCGCTCTGATCTTCAGCCAGGGACGGCCATGGATCGTAGGTATCGGAGCAGTCCTTGGCGCATTGGTCTGCTGGTGGATTCTGTCGTCACTGGCCATGTCGCGAGCTTTGCGCTTCGAGCATGCGCTCCTGGCTGAATTTGCCGTGTCGACGCTTGTCTCCGTCTATTTGCTCCTCACGGCAAGGTATCGGCGGATCTAGGAAGAAGTTGAAAAAGCGCGATGAGCCCCGAGTCTCGGTTGGGCGGCGGAGGCTGCTTCCATAGAGTTTCATCTGCGCCGCAGCGCTTCCGAGTGCGTGAGTCAGATCTCGATGCCATCGCCGCCAGCACATTCGTGGTCTGGCAGGGCAGTCGCCCGGAGTGAAGGAACCGATCGCCGCAAGGCTGACGCGGCCAATCTCATCGGCCGTCGGCGGAATGACGCGCAACGGATGCTGCAAGCGCGGACAGGGCGGGATCCGCGGCGGCGCATTCCGCTGGGTCCGCCATCTGGCGATCGGAACCAGACATCCCCGATTGATCGGACTCCGCTCGGCGCACGGACGGGCGACTCAAAAGGCGTTTTCACCAGGGCTCCGTAGCACCCTCTAGCAAGCAGGGCAGAAGCAACCAGCCGAACTCCTCGCCCTTTGGGTCGAGCTCGCTCCATCGCTGCATATCTCGGGAAGCCGCTGCATGAGCACGATGCGCAGCGTATCGTGCAGCTCGACCAGCGACTTGAGTACCAGCTTGCCATCGCGGAAGGCGCTCGTGCCTCGGTGGCTGAGGTTGTTCCGGACCTGATACCAGTCAGTATCCTGCGGCTCCAGATCCATCGGAACGGAGCTGCTCCGTTCGGTCAGGCCGCTGCATGTCAGGACTGACGCGGTCTTCTCGAAGCAGCTCTCTCCCCCGTAGCGCCAGCTTCGGGGGCGGTTCCCGATGGAGGTCGAGACGATATCGGTGAGACAGACTCCGCTCGGCCTGACGGCAACCTTGAGTGCGTCCAGGAGCATGGAGACTTCTGGTGAATGAAGGAGGTGATGCAGCAGCGCCGAAGCGACCGTGCGCAGCTCTGATCAACCAGCGGGGGAAGGTCC
>DASWGL010000517.1:0-4966 GCA_036393735.1 Gemmatimonadaceae bacterium
GGACGGTCATCTTCAGCCGGGCTGCGCACGTGTTTCATAAGCCGTATCCGGGCGCGAGGTTCGAGGTACTTCGCGTGGATGTGACGCCGGAGCAAGCCTCGCAAATGGAATCGTTCGCGATCTACTTCCCATCGGTGCTTCGTGACGAAGCCGTAATGCAACTCCACTGGGGCACAACTGCGGTGCCGCTGCACATTAAGGCGCCATTCCGTCCGCATCAGTAGCGAAGAAAAAACCGGCCCGGAGCCATCAACTGTTAAGCTGACAGCCCCAGGCAGGTAGTCTTCTGTTGTAGATAAAGTCCGTAAGACTCGTTCAGCGCCTCGCGTTGGGATCGTTCGTTCCGCTCGTAGTTCCGCTTCCGGACGCAGCGCGAGTGCGATCGTCTGCCGCGGTGGCGGTGCCCGTGTTGCGATTACTGGGCGAGTTCGTGGAGGATGACGCGTAGGTCTCCCGAATCACGGTACGATCTCGTCCGCGGAAGAGCGCGACCAGGATGAGCAGGACTACTACGACCGCCGCGATGATGCCCCATGTTCCGCCCGGGAAGGTCCGGGTCGACGTGGTGACGTCAGTAGCGGTGGTGGTGATTGATCCGTCCGTTGTCGTCGTCGGAGTCGTCGCCGTGCCCGTCGTAGTGGGCTGCGTCCCCTGTGTCGTTGGGGCTGCCTGCTGTTGGTCGACACTGCCCGTTCCGGCAGCAGCCGGAGGCGTGGCCGTTTGGGCATTCGTGTTTTGACCGTAGCTACTGACGGCAAAGAGGCACAATGTCGCCCCCGCCAATCCTGCCATCAGCTTAAAGCGTGCGTTAGACATAGTTCACCTCGAGTGGAGTGTTTCGCTCGTTTGAGTTCAACTGGGCATGTAAGACATCGGCATGACTCAAGCCAGCCCGGCCGAAACAGCAGAGCTTTTGTGGGCTTGCGCCGTTGGGTTAATCGTGCATAAAACGGGTTTACCGTGGCGCGGGAAGGCTACAGCTAGCTACTTGCGGTGGGAGTTAGGGTCCTCATTTCCACACGAAGGTCGCAACCGACCCAGCCGGCAAACTGTAGGCGAATGCTTCATTTCGTGGATACGGCGCAGCTTCCGAGAAAGATGCGGGTCCCCAACGAAGTCCAAATAAAGTCTCCGCTTTCCCGGCGTTGAGGACGATCACTACCTTCGTGCCGTCCTCGTTTCGAAAAGCGACGCTCGACAGGGTTGAATCACTGCTCGAAGCGAGTCGGTGCGCGCCAGGGCGGACGAATTTGCTGGCGTGCCCCAGCGCGTAGTACTCCACATTCCGGGTGTACTTGCCCGTGACGGAATTGATCGTGACCACGCCACGACAATTTCCGCAGCCGCCGAGGTGCGGCCCGTAATTCTCGTTCAGCGCGAGATTCCAGAGCAGAACGCCGCGCGCCCAGTTCCGCGTCGCACCGATGATCAGCGTTTGAACGAACCACTTGAGATTGTCGGCGAACTTCGGACTCCACTCGCCACCCGAGCATTCCGAGAAGTACGTGTCCTTATCGGGGTATGCGTCGTGAACCGTGGATTGCGCGGCGACGTCGCCCGCGTAGCAGTGCCATGCTACGCCCTGGACATATTTCCGCGCGTTCGTGTCGGCAAGCACATCCAGTGGCTGCTGGGGAAGATCCCAATTGTGGTCCCAATCCCAGATCAGTGTGTGGATTCCCGCGCGAGCGAACCGCGGGCCCAGGTGATCGCCGATGACGCGCGCTCTCGCCGCGGCATCGAGGCGCATCCCGGGATAATTAGCGGGCTCGTAATTCGGTTCGTTCTGGAGTGAGATCGCGTAGATGGGCACGCCTTCCGCCTCGTAGGCGCGTATGAACTTTACGAAGTAGTCGGAGAAGGAATCGTAGAACCTCGGCAGCAGTGTTCCCGCGATGAGGCTATTAGTTGACTTCATCCAGCCGGGCACGCTCCACGGGCTCGCCATCACCTTGAGCTGCGGATTGATCGCCAGCGCCCGCCGCAGCAATGGAAGTTTCTCTGCACGGTCCGGATCGATCGAGAAATGGTCGAGCGCGGAATCGGTTTGGAGCGCGGGCACGTCGTCGTAGCTGTAGTGACGCATCGAAAAGTCGGATGCGCCCATCGGCACACGCATGAAACTCAGCCCGATTCCATTGTCGCGGCCGAAGAGATCCTGAAGCAGCGCTTCTCTATCCGACGCCGACATCTTGTTGATCAGATAGGCCGAGGCGTCGGTCATGGCAGCGCCGAAGCCAACCAGCTGCTGATACGCCTTGTCTGTGTCGACCGCAATCACGGGGATACGCGTAGACAGATGCGCGTCGTAAGCGACAGCAATGTTGGGTCGGCGGGCAAGAAGCTTCGTTTGGTCGCCTGTCGTCAGCCACACCTGGATGGGCCGATCGATTTTCATTCGGATAGGGGTTGCGACGACAGCAGTCCGAGGCTGCTGACGACATCCCCCGAGGGCAACAAGTACGGCAGCGGCGGCCGCGCGCAGGCTTCGTCTTATATTCATGGTCAGCAAAATCTTATCTCATTGAACGGAGTTAACCGGAGATTCTGGAACTAGGCGCCGTCGTTGTGCCAGCTGAAGCCCGGATATACAGACCGACAACCAGAGGACACCTACGGCATAGCCAGCCACGACGTCACTGAAGTAGTGCACACCCAAATACAATCGACTGATTCCGATTGCGAGCACCAACACCGCGGTGGCAATCGCAAGCCGCACTCGCTCTCTGGCGCTTTCGATCCACATTGACCCGATCACGTAGGCGAGCATCCCGTATCCGACAAGCGATCCCAATGCGTGCCCGCTTGGGAAGCTGAACGATATCCCGTAAAGGAATGCTGTCGCATCAACCGGCCTGGGCCGTTGAATGATGTTCTTGAGGATGAGCGTGAGCAGTCCAGCGCCGGCGAACGCCCCCACCCACGCCGTGAGGACGAGCCACTTACGGCGCACGAGCAGCAGCAGTGCTACGCTAGCTCCGACTGCCGCCATGGCCGCTGGCGAGCCGAGCGCGCTTACGACGACAAAAATCTTGTCGCCCAACGGAGTGGCGTGAGCTCGAATCCAGGTCTCCAGCGTGAGATCGAACCTGGTCAAGGGATCGTGGTGGACCACATCCTCTGTAACGCCAGCGAATAGCCACAAGGCAGCTACGCTGAGGAGGAATCCAATGGTGAAGTGCAGCCCGAGGTACTCTTCACGGGCGAAGCGCGCAACGATGAATTTGGCTATCCCAGGATGGCGCTCACGAAAGAGAACCCAGTACCGCGAGACGCGTTCAGCCAGAGCGTCACGGTTGGCATTGAACCAGCGCCACGCGAGTGTGAGCGCCACGATGAGAGCAATGAGCAGGACGACAGCAAGGCTGGCTTGCCCAATGTAGCGCTCGAGAAGCGGCAGACTCCGTCCAAAGATGTATCCAAGAGTGCCAAAGAGGGTCGCCCACGTTATTCCGCCCATCACATTGTAGAGCGTAAAGACGCCGTAGGGCATTTCGGCGGTTCCTGCGAGCAATGCGGCCCAGGTCCGAAGCAGCGCGATGAACCGTCCGAGAAAAACGGTTTTGGGTCCGTGGCGCTGGAAGAACGCGCGAACGCGAGCAAGTCTCGCGTCGTCGAAGTGGAGCACGCGTCCGTAGCGCTTTATGAGCGCGACACCTCCCAGCCGTCCAATCCAGTAACCCGCTGCGTCGCCCGTGATTCCGCCGAGCGCGGCGATAGCAATGACCCACCAGATTGACAGATGGCCCAGCGCCGCGAGCGCACCGGCGGTTACCAGCACCGTTTCGCCCGGAAGAGGAACGCCGAGACTTTCGATGGCCACGAACAGAAAGACGACTCCGTAGCCGTACGATTCCACCAGCCGCACTATCGAGCCGTGCACGGTTAGTCCCTCGGGCTAATCACAAGTGGATGCACACGCTTACTCCTTGAACAACGCTGTGACTGATTTTAGACGAGCCGCCAACGAGATCGTGATGAGCCAAGGTGAGGTTTTGGGAGTCCCTTTTCTGGAGTATTGGTGCAACAGCATTTCCCGCCGAAGGCCGAAACCAGGCTGGCGTATCCCGGTGAGCAAATCGCACTAACCAATTCGCTCGCCGCTGATGGCGTCGAAGAAATGCGCTTTCTCGAGATTGAAGGCGAGAACGATTTTGGAGCCGAGCGGTGGCAGCGATTGCGGAGAAACGCGGGCGGTGATGTCGTGCCGCCCCGCGCGAGCATAGATGAAGGTCTCGTTTCCCAGGGATTCCACCAGATCGAGCCGCGCCGTCGCGGTAGCGGGCGCGGCGCGCGGACCGGCTACGACTGAGACGTCCTCCGGCCGAATCCCCATCGTGATCGCCCGTCCCCGCGCCGAGCCGAGCGGAGCAGACACGCGCGATGGAAGATTGATCTCCCATTCCCCGCCTTCCGCGACGAAGCGCGACGGGCCGCCGCCTTCTATGGTTCCGTTCGCGAAGTTCATCGCCGGGTTGCCGATGAATCCCGCCACGAATCTGTTCCTCGGCTTCTCGTAGAGATTCAAGGGTGTGTCGATCTGCATCACGTGCCCCTTGTTCATCACGACGATTCGGTCGCCCAACGTCATCGCTTCGACCTGATCGTGGGTGACGTAGATCATCGTCACCTTGAGCTCCTGGTGCAGGCGCGCGATCTCGCGCCGCATCGAGACTCGCATCTGAGCGTCGAGATTCGAGAGCGGCTCGTCGAACAGGAAAACCTGCGGCTGCCTCACGATCGCGCGGCCGAGCGCGACGCGCTGCCGCTGGCCACCGGAGAGCTGGCGCGGCTTGCGGTCGAGGTAATCGTCCAGACCAAGTGTCGCGGCGGCGACCCTGACGCGCTTGTCGATCTCCTCCGTCGACATGCTCCTGAGCTTGAGCGCGAATCCCAGATTCTCTCGCACCGACATGTGCGGATACAGCGCGTAGTTCTGGAACACCATCGCAATATCGCGCGCCTT
>DASWGL010000518.1:0-2897 GCA_036393735.1 Gemmatimonadaceae bacterium
GCCGATGTCAGCTACGCGGATTCCAGGCTTTACCAAAGGCAAGACGAGCTGAAGGACTTTGTCGTTGGTGCTGCGATGCGAGATTGGGCGTATCTCGCCTTCCGACACAGTTTCAGTCATTCAATATTTCTGATCGTGTGATCGAGCCGAGCTCATGGATCGGGAAAGTTACTTATGGCCGAGAGTGGCCGCACTGTGAGCGAGACCGCGGTTCCTTGTTCACGTGGAACCGGCCCGAGCTAGTGCCGCAGAATCTTCCCGACCTTGTAGACCACTATGATCAGCCCCGTAAATACTATCGCGCCGGCAATGAGTGCAGCACAGGCTACAACATGCTCAGTCGTGGGGTCGGCACCGGCTGCAGCCGGCGCAGAATTGACCACGTCGATTTCTGTCGTGCCCGGAACACCCGAGGCGTCAGCTAGAGTATTCCCCGCCTGAGAGATGGTACTCTCTTCGTGCGTGACTGCTCGGGTTGCCCCCACAGCGCTGCAACCAGTGAGACATAGTAAGGCTATTGCTGTGCGCAGAGCGATCATTGGCCGACATACCTTGTGGATGGTAGTTCAAATCTCGGCCATCCGAAGCGGGGGGAAATACGTCACGTGACGTAGTTCTGGGTCGGAACAGTTCTCTCTGCAACACGCTACCACCAATGAGACTGCTAGCTCGTCAATACACTCGCGAGCTGATCCAACACCCCAGCGAGATCCGGTTTCACCTCGAGCACCGGCAACACAGGATCGGCGCCCAACTTCTCGATCCTCTCGAGCGCAGTCCTGATCGTAAACGCTTTTGGATCGAGTGAATCGTTCACCTCGTCCCAAACGAGCGGCATCGAAACCGTCGCGCCAGGAAGCGGACGCACACTGAACGGCGCGACGATGGTTTGTCCGTGACGGTTCTGCAGGTAATCGAGATAGACTTTGTCGCCACGCTTAGTAACGTGACGCGTGATCGTCGCGATGTCGTTGAGCTCACGAAGCACGCACCGCGCGAGTAGCTCACCAATCATTCGCGACTGCTCGTAAGTACACTGACGGCCAAGAGGCAACAGAATGTGCAGCCCCGTCTTCCCCGTCGTCTTCACGTAGTTGGGAAGTCCAACCGATTCGCATACTCGATGCAGCACTGTCGCGGTCCGGATCACGTCGGAGAACGGCGCCTCCTTTGGATCGAGGTCGATCACGCACCAGTCCGGCTGCTCCAGCGATCCCACGCGACTCGCCCAGATGTGCAGCGGAATCGATCCCATGTTGGCGAGGTACAAGAGCGACTCCTCGTCGTCGCACACGAAGTACTTGATCTCCCGCTGGGTCTCCTCGCTCCAGATCGGAACGGTGCGAATCCACTCCGGGGCGAACACGGGCGCATCCTTCTGATAGAACGACTTGCCATCGATTCCATCGGGGAAGCGCGTCAGCACTACCGGTCGGTTCGCGAGATACGGCAAGAGCCACTTCGACACCGCGCGATAGTACTCGATGAGATCGCCCTTTGTATAACCCTCCGTCGCCCAGAATACCTTCTTCAGATTCGAGAACGCGATGTTCTTCTGAACGGGGCCTTTGGCGGGAGGCGGCGGTGGGTCGTGTGACGCCGGCGGGACATTGGTGCGATCAGCAGCAGCGGAATCAGGCGTCGAGCCCTGAACCGAGGCGACCTCAGAGTCCGACGTCGAGCTCTGAACACCGGCTACGCTCCATCCTTGCCGCTCGCATTCGTGCGCGCCTTTGTCGTTCCTGAGGCGGACGAACGTCGAGTGACGCAACAGTCCGTCGGGAGTGACCTCGCGGTACCGAACCTCGCAAACGTGCACCGCATCCGTCCAGACTGTCGTGCTCGTCTCGGGAATCTGCTCGCTCTTGAGCGGCTCGCTCCCCGGAGCGTACACAGGTCCCGCGCACAATGGATCCTTTCGCACGATGGGATCGAGCAATCCGTGCAGCTCTTTCAGTAGCGCATCGTTGAACCCGGTTCCCACTCGTCCCGCGTAGACCAGCGTTCCATTCACCCAATCGGCGAGTTGCAGCGCGCCGAGGTGCGAGCGACTGCCCTTCGGCTTGGTGAAGCCGACGATGACGAAGTCGCCGGTGCGCTCCGCCTTGATCTTGAGCCAATCCCCTGATCGCCCACCGCGATACCGTGAAGCTGATTTCTTGGCGACGATTCCCTCGAGGCCCATCGCCGTCACTTGCTCGAGGAACGCCTCGCCTTCGGTTTCGATATGGTCGAGATAGCGAAGCGCGCCGAGCTTGGGCACCACCTCCGACAACAGGTCCTTCCGGCGCAGGAGCGGCATTGGACGTAGATCAAAGTCTTCGAATGCGATGAGATCGAATGCGTAGAACGTCGCCGGCAGCTCCACCGCGGCACGGCGGATTTCCATCTCGGACGAGAGTCGTCCGCGCTGCTGCAGTCGCGAAAAACTCGGAATTACCTTCGCGTCCAGACAGACGACCTCGCCATCGATGATGCAATCGTCAAACGGCAGCGATTTCACAGCGCGAGCGATCTCAGGAAAGACGTTCGTGTAATCGTTCCCGTTGCGCGTAAGAAGCAGCGCTTCGCCGTGCGATTTGCTAGCGATCAACCGATAACCGTCGAGCTTGAGCTCGAATATCCAGCCGTCGCGCGTGAAGGCCTTGTCCTCGGTTTCACAGTGCATCGCTTCTACCGATTTCGCGTTGACCCGAACACGCACCGCCTTCTCTTCGGCTTCGAGTGCTTCGATGATCTGCGCGCCCGGATTCTCCCCAGATTTTATTTCTTCGACGCTGAGACCCGAGAGCACCGATTCCTCGGGAAACGCGTCGGGTTCGCCGGGCGCCGTCATCCAGGCGTCCCGCTCTTTTATCAGCAGCCAATCCCCTTCGGACTTCTTGATCTTCACCAGT
>DASWGL010000519.1:0-13566 GCA_036393735.1 Gemmatimonadaceae bacterium
AGGCACCCCGGACCGCATCCTCTCCCACCGCCACGTCGACTAGCCCGGCTGAGAAGGCTGAGTACAATGAAGAAGATGAGGAGGAACACCCACGGAGGAATTCCACCGCCGCTACTCGTCGGGTATTGATTGCTCGGCGCCACCACCTGCGGAGGTGCGAGCGTCGTATCCAGCTGGAAGTTGAACTCCTTCGCGAATCGTTCGGCGGTTCGCAAAGTCACGAGCTCGAGCCCAGTACTATAGTCCTTCTGCACGAAGGCCGGAGTGGCTTCGCGGCAGATGTCGCCTGCATCCGCATCCGTGATGAATCCTTCCGCGCCACGGCCCGTCGCGATGAAGCAATGGCCACGTCCGTCCCTGCTGGTCTCCTTGGGAACGAGAAGGATCACCGCGCCGGCGTTGCGGGTGGGATCGCCAGGATTCCCGATCTTGCCGACCTTCCACTCCCTTCCGATCAGGAGCGCCGCCTCCTGCACGTCGCGCGTGCCGATATCGGGAAGCGTGACGATCGCCATCTCGCCCCTCGATTTCGCGCGCACGTCTTCCGCGATGCGCTCCATTCGCTGGGCGGCGTCGGGAGAAATCACGTGCGCAAAATCATTCACCAGCCCGATTGGCGGCGGGATCTGGAGGCCTTGCGGAAGGAGGAAGAGCCAGGCTGTTCGCAGAACGGCGAAAATAGTCGCCGTCGATGGAAACCCGATCAGAACAGAAGTAAGTATCTACTCTCCCTTGATTTCATGGTTTGGCTGGAGGTCTATTTAGCAGATGATTCCCGCCCAAGTCAACCACATCCATGTGCTCGGCGCGCTCGCGCTTTCACTCGCTTGCGCCCCTGCCGGCAACAACCGACAGGGCGCCGAAACCACGACCGTAGCGCGAGTTGAGACCGTTTCGGTCGCCGCTAAACCCGCGCCAACTGATTCCAACATTACGCGTGCCGATCTCGCCAGGATTCAAGGTAGTGCCAGCGCGCCCGTCTGGGTGATAGAAGTCAGCGACTTCCAGTGCCCGTACTGCAAGCAATGGCACGACTCGACGTACGCGGCTTTTCGCGACCAGTACGTGAATACCGGCAAAGTCCGGCTCGCCTACGTGAATTTCCCCTTGTCGAGTCACGTCCACGCCTGGCCGGCCGCCGAGTCAGCGATGTGCGCCGGCGCGCAGGGGAAATTCTGGCAAATGCACGACGCGCTTTTCACGACCCAAAACCGGTGGGAGGCGATGAGCTCGCCCGCCGTGATGTTCGACTCGCTCGCCCAGGCGAACGGATTGGACATGAAGCGCTGGCGCAACTGTGTGAGCTCCGGAGAGATGAAGCCGCTGATAGAGGCGGATCACGACCGCGCCTCGAGAGCCGGCGCGGAGGCAACACCCAGCTTCATGATCGGCAACAAGATCCTGACCGGCGCGCAGCCCCTCGATGAGTTGCGGAAGGCAATCGACTCAGCTCTGGTGAATAGCAAAGCAAAACGGTAAGAGATCGACGGTACAACGATTAAGCGGGGCCAGCTGTGAATTCGCTGCTGCGAATTCCCTACGCGTTCGCGGGACTCGTAGCGGACGCGCTCGTCCGTGTAGTTCCCGCCGGCAAATCGAAATTCAATCGCGGCCTCAATGGGCGTCGCGGACTCGTTGGTCGTTACGAACAATGGGGGGCGACGTCCCGCGACGTGACGCGGCCGCTCGTCTGGTTTCACGCACCATCGGTCGGCGAAGGCCTTCAGGCCCTGCCTGTCATCGAGCTCGTGCGCGCACGTCGCCCCGATGTTCAAATCGCCTACACGTTTTATTCGCCCAGCGCCGAGCAGTTCGCGCGCTCGGTGCCGGCGGATTTCGCCGACTATCTCCCATTTGATACGTTCGATCACGCGAATGCTGTCGTCTCCGCACTGCGTCCGAGCGCCGTCGTTTTCAGCAAGCTCGACATCTGGCCCGCGCTCACCGAGCGCGCGACAGCCGCGCGCGTTCCGGTCGGTGTCATCAGCGCCACGATGCCGGAATCCTCGGGACGCCGTGGCGTTCTCGCACGGGCGCTGCTCGGCGACGCCTATCGCTCGATCGATCGGGTCGGCGCCATCGATGAGACGGACGCAGAGCGGCTTCGCGAACAAGGCGTACGAGCCGACCGCATCAGCGTGACAGGCGACACGCGTTTCGACCAGGTGTGGGCGCGCGCAGAACGCGGCGTTGTCCCTCTCGTTCAGTGGCTGCGCTCGGCGCGGCCGACTCTCGTCGCCGGCTCGACATGGCCTTCCGATGAAGAACACCTGCTCGCCGCCTGGGTGACGGTTCGCGACAAGATTCCCGACGCGCGGCTTATCATCGCTCCACATGAAACGAGCAGCGGGCATCTGCGATCGATCGAGCGCTGGGCGCGCGAGCAGGCGTTGAGAACCGCGCGAATCGACGCTACCGGCGCTCGGGACGCGGACGTTATCCTCGTCGATCGGTACGGACTGCTTGGCGACCTCTACGCGCTAGCGGACGTCGCCTACGTCGGAGGCGGATTTCGTTCAGCGGGACTTCACTCCATCCTCGAGCCCGCCGCATTCGGCGCTCCTGTGGTGTTCGGGGGGCGCCACGAGAAGAGCCGCGAAGCAACGAAGCTCGTTCAGGCTGGAGGCGGTGCGGTGATCACGGGAGTGGCCGATCTGACAATCCGTCTTGGTTACTGGCTTGGATCTGTTCCAGCCCGGGACGCGGCCGGGTCTTCAGCGCGAGCGATGGTTCAGGATGGTCTCGGCGCAGCGGAGCGCTCGTTCCAGCTGGTTACGGCTTTACTTCCCCGGTGAGCGCCGGCGCCGGATGCACGGGTGGCCGATAGGTCACCGCGTTCGTGCTCGGCTTGTGGACGAAAAATCCTTGCACCAGGTGCACGCCAAGTGATTTCACCATGTCGTACTCTTCCTTGCGCTCGACTCCTTCGGCGATGACCATCGCGCCGTGCTCGTTCGCGAAGCGCACCATCGTCTCGACGAGATTCTGCTTGATGAAGTTCTGGTCGATGCAGTTGATGAGCGATATGTCGAGCTTGATGAAATCGGGCTCGAGATTGGCGATCGATCCGAGGCCGGCGTAGCCGCTGCCGGCGTCGTCGACGGCGAAGCGGTAGCCCTCGTCGCGGAATTCCTTCAGGCGGCCGCGAAACTTCGGGTAATCCTTGATAGCGGTGCGCTCCGTGATCTCGATCACTACCCGCGTTGGGTCTTTGACGTTGAGCGCTTTCACATCGAATGAAGGATCCGCGAAGTCCGCTGGGTCCACGTTCATGAACAGGAGCTCGCCGTCCTTGAGAAGTCTTCCCATGCCTTCGATCGCGCGCTCGCGGCAGAGGCGGCTCAGGTCCCAGATCAGATCCGACTGTGCGGCAATCTCGAACATCACCTCCGGGCTTCGCATGCTGCGCATTGTCCCCCGCGCGAGCGCCTCATACCCGAACACTCTCTGGGTGTCGGTGATGACGATCGGGTGATACTCGATGTAGAGACCGCGAGTCCGAAGCGTCTCGCGAAGGTCCGAGACTTTTTTTGCCTCCTCGCGGTGCTCGAGGCTCTTGGACGCGTTCGCGGCTTCGCGAATGCCGCGATAGATCTGCCGCTCGAGCCGGAGTTTCGGATTGTAGACAACGAGCGCGCGTCCCACGAAGATGTCGAAGAGAGCGGCGATATCCTCTCCATGCACGCGCTCTATCTCCGTGGATACGGCTTCCTTGAGCCCAGCGGTGATTTCAGTAATCTCGGCATCGGTGGCGGCGGGAGTGTCATCCTGCGGCACATGAAAGAAAACGAAATCGTCGTCGTTGGGAAACGCGACCATGAGCTTCGACGATGCGAGCGTGCTCTTGCCAAGGAAAGCGCGCATCGCCTCACCGGTGGTCTCGAGCACGCTGTCGAGCTTTTCCCATCCGTAAACTTCTTCCACTTTGGAGTACCGATCGAAGTTGAAGTACAGAATGACGATCTCGCCCCTGTCCTGGACCGCCTTCCGGATGCTGTCGATCGTTGCTGCTACGGACGGCAGGCGCGTGAGCGAGTCGCGGAGAGGCTGGTGGTAATCCACGCTCAGCGCGTCGGGTTGGAGTGAGACGCGCCGCTGGCGGCGTTTGGAGCAAGCAGCTTCATGTTACGCTCGACGGTTGCAACAAGCTTCGAAAGCTCGAAAGGCTTTTCGACGAAATCGTCGGCCCCCGTTTGAAGTGCCTGCCTCTTGTTCACCCAGTCGTCGAGCGCGGTGACCATGACGACGCGTACGTTGCGGCCGAGTGTTGGGTGCTGCTTCATTTCGCGGCAGACCTGCCAGCCATCGCGTCCCGGCATCATCACGTCGAGGAGAACGAGCGCCGGCTTTACCTCTTCGAACGCCTTGAGCGCATCATCGCCATTGTAGGCGACGGTGATCGGATACCCGCGCGCCTCGAGGTAGTCACGGATGATGTGCGCGTTGTCCGCGTTGTCGTCGACCACCAGGATCGGCGGATGAGAAGTGTCGGTCATAAGGTATTGTCTGAAATGATGTTATGACCATTAGCGGGGCAATTCGCAAGCCAGCCCCGCGCACCCGGCCGCCGATCAATCAGCGCTGGCCGCCTCTGGCAAGCTTGACAATGCTCGTCACGGAGTAGAACGTGCTCAAGGTAAACACCTGCTCGAGGACTACCTATGCGCAGCCGCCGATCTCTCGTCTTGCTCGGTTGTCTCGTCGTCTCTGCTTCTCGACTCGCGGCGCAGGACCGACCGGCAGCAAAGCTGGTGACGATCCAGGGTATCGTCGTGGATGACGATCACGCTCCTGTCCCAAGCGCGGAAGTCGGACTCACTCTCATTGGCATGAAGCCGGTCCTCGTTCGATCTGGCAATGACGGGCGGTTCGCATTCAGCGATGTCCCACTTGTGCCGGGCAAACTCATGGTAAGGCGGATGGGTTACAGGGTTCGGACAATCACGCTGGACATGTTCAAGGTCGGCGCCGGGGAACCATTGCGTGTTGATCTCGAAAGTTTGGCCAACGACCTGGACACCGTCACCGTCGAAGCGATGAAAGGCAGGATGGAGGAATTCTACAATCATAAGAATAACAGCTCGTTCGGCTACTTCATCGATCAGCCGGAGATAAAAAAGCGCGCGCCCAGATTCGTCAGCGAGTTGTTCCGGACGATTCCCGGGGCGAGGATCCAGGTCTCGCGCCGCATTGGGAACACGATCACACTGCGCGGATGCCAGCCACGAATCTGGGTCGACGGTGTCAAGACTCAGGACACCGAGGTCGACGAAGTCGCGAACGTTGACGAAGTGGCGGCGATCGAGGTGTACCCATCGTGGGCGGGGACGCCACCGCAGTACATGGATCGGGAAACGAGGGCGTGCGGGACCATCATTATTTGGAGTCGTAGGCAGTAAGGCGGCACGCCTGAACTGCAACTGAACGGGTGCCAGACCGGAAACTGCAACTGAACGGGTGCGAGACGTCAGTAGCGTAGTTCGGAGTGATTAGTTCACAACGCCTGGACTTACCTCAGTGGCATATGCGAACAGGCAGTTGCTTGTGCTTCGATCAGCGGTAGAAAAGTCAGGGCGTAGTGAACTATCGATCTGGCATCTATGCCACTGACGGCTCGCACCCGTTCAGTTGCGGTAAAAAGAAGCCCCCCGATCTCTCGGGGGGCTTCTTCCAACCAGGAGCTAAGCGGCCAGCTTACGGAGCAGGTGCGCTTCCGCGCAGCCCGCAGGTAAAAGTGGTTGGAAACGTGGGTGCCGCTGCTGAATTCGTATCCCAGTACATACGGCCCTCGAAAACATCACCGGAAAAACCCTGCTGTGTAATCGCGGCGTCGAGATTTGCGGCATTTACAGAACGCTCCGTCGTCGAATACTGTAGCCGACGTGGAATGTTCGCCTTACTTGCACTTGCACCCGGAGATATGGTGTACGGTACGCACGTACGGCGCCATTCAGCCCACGCTGTGCCTCCGTCAGCGAATAGCGCAATCCATTTCTGCTGTCCGATCCGGACGAGTCCCGGCGTGCCGGCCGCGTAAGCGACGTTCGGCCCCGCAAGGTACGTTGCCGCATCAGCAGCGCTCCCTCCCCACTGCTCTATCGACGCAGTAACACCGGCGTTGTAGAACGCCGCTGCCTGCGCGGGCGTCAGGCCACCCAGACTCCGATTGGCCGCCTCGGCCTGGATGAGTGCGACTTCCGCGTATGTCAGCAAGAACGACGGGAAGCTGTTGCCGCTGCCGCCGTAAAAGCCGTAAGCGGTGTTACCGGGGAACATCTGCGCGGTGATGCGAGAGGAACAGCAGATGTATGGTGCAGCAAGATCCGCCGTGAGCGCATTCGGAGCCCCTTTGTACGTCCCATCATCCGGACTGGGCTGCGCAAGGAGCGGAATGCGCGGATCGCTGAGCGATTTGAGGAGATTCATGAGCGCAAGCGAGATGCGATTGTCATCGCGAGTCGAGAAAAAGTTCGCCCATGGGTTGTTGTATACGCCGTCTCCAGGCCAGGCAAGCTGGGCGTTGTCGGCGTTGGACTGAAAAACTCCGCCTGGCGCAGCGAAAGCCGCCGTGAGCTGAGCGTTCGCAGTCGTCGGATCCTTGTTGACTAGCAGGAGAGCAAGTCTTGCCCGCAGGGAATTGGCGAAACGCTGCCAGCGCAGGAGGTTGCCACCGTAGATCGGATCTCCGCCTCCAAGATCCCCAGCGTTGGTACCAGCTGCAGCGATATCCTTGCTCACCTTGTCCAGCACCGCGAACAAATCGGTGTAGATGTCCTTCTGCGGGTCGTACTTCGGCGACAGGCTACCGCTGGCCTGATCGCCCTTGAAAGCATCGAAGTAAGGGACGTCACCCCAGGAATTCGTGAGATACGAGAAGCTCCAGGCCCTCAAAGCCAGAGCCGGCCCGTATATTCCGGCCTGACCGGCGGCTTCGCCTTTCTCGACAACCTTGGTCAGATCCTCGAGGTGAGTGACATACGGGTTATCGAAATACCCGGCGGTGGATCCGCCGGTTATACGCGTATAACGATCCTCGTCCGGATACTGAACTTCGGCCTGGTGTTGCACTACGAATTCCGTAGCGCGGAGATCATATCCCCCGCCCAGCCATCGGCCGACGGCATCAACGGCCGCGGTCGTGAACAACGCGGTCGCCGGGACGTCCTCTGGACTGTTCGGGTTCTTGTTGAGATTGGTCAGATTGTCCGTGTTACACGCGGCTACGCCGAGCGCTACCGCTAGTCCGGATCCGACCGTGAGAAGTTTTTTATTGATCATGTGTCCTTGATCTCGGTAAGGGCCGGTTACGGCGTGACACGGAAGCTCAGACCCCAGCTCCGCGTGTTGGGAAGTGCACCAAATTCAACCCCCTGGAAGTTCCCGACTGTATAGGAGAACTCAGGATCGATGTTTGGCACGTTGGTCCACGTGTGGAGATTGCGGCCGGTAACCGCCACGCTAATCGCGCGCGCGTTGAACCGGCTCGCCCAGGTACCAGGAAGATCAACCCCGAAACGAAGCTCACGTAGCTTCACGTAGCTCGCATCGTATATGTACGGCTCCGTGACCGGGAAAATGTTCTGGAAGTACTGCTCCGCAGTAACGTTAATGGTGTTGGGCTGACCGGTGTTGATGTCGATGCCGTCGACAACGATGCCCGGGTCATTCCAATCCTTCTCGCGGCCACGGAGCGACTCCCGCGTGACGCCGGAGTAGTCACCGAAGAAGTTCGTGATGCTGGCTATTTGTCCGCCGCGGCGGATATCAAGCAGCCCGCTGACCGTGATGTTTCTAAAGTTGACCGTGTTGCTCCACCCACCGGTCCATTTCGGCTGGATGTTGCCGAGGATTTTTCGCTTTCCGATCACGGTCAGACCGCCATCGGTGAAGATCTTGCCTGTGGCGGAGTCGCGGTCGAACCCATATGCGAAGATCGACCCGTAAGGCTGACCCTGGCGGGCTTCGATGTTCGTGTACCAGCTCGAGCCAATCACGAACGTCGTGATCCCCGGCGCGAGTTCGTCGACCATGCTCTTGTTACGCGAATAGTTGAAGGTCGAATTCCACGTCGCGCCGCTCGCGGTCTGGATTGGTGTCAAACCGAGCAGGAAGTCGATACCCTTGTTGCTGATCTGACCGGCGTTGACCGCCTTGGACTGGAAGCCGGAAGTACCCGAAATCGGAATCGTGAAGATCTGGTTGTGAGTCTTCTTGCTGTACGCGCTGCCGTCGAAAGTGACGCGCCCGTCGAGGAACGCGAGCTCGAGCCCAACTTCGTTGGAATTTGTGCTCTCAGGCTTCAGGTCCGGATTGGCGATGAAATTCTGAAGAGTGAACTGCGGAAGTCCGCCGAATTTCCCGGCGAGACCCGTGTACGTCGAACGCAGCTGGTACGGATCCGCATCGTTGCCCACGCGCGCTGTCGAAGCGCGCACCTTCGCGTACGTGAGGACATTGCCCTTGAGGGCCGGAAGTGCATCGGTCAGCACGATCGAAGTGTTGACGGAGGGATAGAAGTAGGAATTCTTTCCCTTCGGCAGTGTCGACGACCAGTCGTTTCGGGCCGTGCCTTCGACCGTCCACCAGTTGTTCAGAGTGAAGGCTGCCGCGCCGTAGATGCTGTTCACCTGCCGGCGGGAGATATACTGCCCGAGCGTCGGGGTAACGGCTGCGTTCGAAACGTTGTAAATGCCGGCCACGGAAAGACCGGTGGTCGACACGCTGGAATTCTCGAACCGCTCGCGGCGCACTGTTCCGCCGAGAGTCGAGTTGACAGCGAAGTGATTTCCCAACGGACGACTGATCGTCAGCAGGAGGTCACTGTTGTTCTGGTTGCTGTAGTCGCCGATGTCCTGGAATCCACCGAAGTATTTCGGATCGATTCCGCCTCCGGCAACGCCGTCCTGAATGTTTCCCTGGGCAAAATGCTCGTCGATGCCAAGCCGGTAAATGTCCGATCCCGTGCGGGCGATGAGGCTTCCACCGTCGAACAGCTTGTAGTTCGCCGAGACCGTTCCAATGAACCGGTCACGGATGTCCCCAACGGGGTTCTCGAACTGCCTCCAGAACGGATTGTTGTGGAAGTTGTAGTTCCAGTTGAACTCGCGGGTCGGCGGACCGTTGTTGACCAGGGCACCCTGAGCGTAGTTGCGCAGCGCGTTCATGTCGACCTGCCGGCCGAACCAGACAAACGTCTCGAGGATGCCGGTATTGTAGCCGGTGCCCGGACGGTTCTGCGCGACATTGTGGATGTACTGAAGCGTCGCGTCGGTGCTCAGCTTATCCGTGACCTGAAGCGAGCCGTTGAGCAAGCCCGAAGTCTTGGAGAAGTTATTGTTCGGGATATAACCCGTGATGTTGTCTCTGCCGAGCGAGACGCGCGCGCTCGCACGGTCGTTGCCGCCACTCACGGCCAGAGTCGTCGACCTGGTGTGACCGGTGTTGAAGAAACTCTCGACGTTGTCCGGGTGAGCTATCCACGGGGTCGCAACGGTTGGGCTGGTGAACTGGAGGCACGGCGCGGACGTGTCGTAAGTCGTCGTCTTCGGTATGAACGTGCACCCTGTAGTGCGGCCGTCGAGCTTCGGTCCGAAGCTCTGGTCCGCCCAGTCGTTCACACCATTGCCGGCGCCGTCGAAATACTGAAACTCACCACCTGCGCCCTGACCGTAAAGGTTCTGGTAGTTGGGCAGAGTCGAAGGCTTATCCCACGTGTAGGTAGTGCTGATCTCCGTGCGCGCGCGGTTGGAGCTCGACGCGCCCTTCTTGGTCGTGATGACGATGACTCCGTTGGACGCGCGCGAGCCGTACAGCGCTGCGGCGTTCGGACCCTTCAGGACCGTCAGCGTCGCAATGTCATCCGGGTTGAGGTCCGAGATCCCGCTCCCGAAATCATAACCGCCGTTCGGGTCGCCGCTGTGACGCGCGTGCGAGTTCTCGTTGTTCGAGATCGGAGTGCCATCGACGATGAAGAGCGGCTGATTTGTGCCGGTGATCGAGTTCTGGCCGCGAATGACGATGTTGGTCGAACCGCCCTGGGTGCCAGACCCGGTGATCGTTACTCCGGAGACCTTGCCGGACAGCTGCTCGACGAGATTGATCGCCTTCGTCTGATTCAGCTCGGAGGTGCTCAGCTGCTGCTGCGCGGTTCCAAGCTGGCTCTTCTCTCTCGTCAGTCCCAGCGCTGTCACGACGACGCCCTGCAGCTCCGTGGCCGCGGTCGAGAGACTGAAGTTCTGTGTTACCGGTGCGCCTGAGAGCGTGACCGACGCCGAGCTTGGCTGATAGCCAAGGCGCCGAGCGAGCAGGGTGACCGTCGTGCCATTGGCCGTTGCAGGAGCGGTGAAGCTGTACCGCCCGGCATCGTCCGTGAACGCGCCAACGCGCAGCGTCGGAATACTCACGCTGGCGCCGACAATCGGTGCGCCACCAATGCCAGTCACCTGGCCACTGATGGTCGTTCCCTGCGCTTGAGCGAGTGCCGGGGCGATCCCGATCACGACGCCCGCTATCGCAAGGAAGCGAGAGATCTTACCTGTCATTCCCATACAACACCTCGCAGAAAGTGAAACTGGGATGGGACGGTGGTCCGCTCGTCGCAAGTCAGGTCAACGACCTGTCTACGATGGCGGCTATGTTGGCTGCACACATGCGGGCGCATCGAGCAGGATCACTCGCCGCGACTGCGGTGCAGAAGGCAGATGCCCGCGGATACCCCAGCTCCGGGGACTCACGGGAAATGCCTCATATTGACCTAACTTAGGTCGGTTGCAACGATAATGTCAACAAACGGGACAGGGGCGCTCCCTGCCGGGCTGTTGAGGTGAACATAAACGCGCAAAATTGGGTCGGTACCGACACATTGCCCATGCATTTTCGGAGGACGCGGTACACTGTTCTGGCAGGGGTTCCAAAGTATCCGCAAGGCTGGTGTGGCGCCGATGAACCCCTCACCTTGACTATCAAACACTGGTGCCCGATCATATTGGTCGCCGCCCCATACTTGCTTCCCAACCGCTCAGGACGAGACTGATGAAAAAGCTTTGTTTGCTTGGTGTTGCTGCAGTGCTTGTCGCGTGCAACAACGACAAGATGACGGACGTGCTGAACCAGTCGCAGTTCTTCTTCGTTAGAGTCGATCCACAGGCGGTGACCCTCGCTCAGGGAGGCACCCAGACCCTTACCGTGACTGCGTACGACGCCAGCTGCACTGGAACGAGCTGCAATCCGTTGGCGCCAGGAAACCCGCTCACCGTAAATGGAATCCCAACGTTTCGGTCCACCGATACAACCGTAGCGACAGTGAGTGCCGCCGGTGTTATAACCGCCAAAGCAAAGGCGGGAACCGCCAACATAATCGGCACTCTTCAGGACATTCCGGGCGCGCCCAGCATTCCTTCGGTCACACTCGCGGATACGACACCGGTCACGGTTCTTGCAACCGGGGCGACGCCGCCCGTCGTCGCCAACATGACGCTGACATCTTCGCGTTCGACCAACGGCGCCGGATCAAACGACACCCTCACCATCACCTACACCGACGCTTCGGGCGCGACCGTCGCGACGCAGCGCGGAGCCACCAACGCATCAGGAATTGGCCGGCCCGCATTCTTTACCAGCGATCCGTCCGTCGCGACTGTGGGTGCGACGGGGATCGTCGCCGGTGTCAAGCCGGGCACAACGACGATTACCGCCAGCAATGCGGTCGGCGGGGTAACCAAGACCGCGACATTCCCAATCACGATCACGGATCCGGTCACTGCGACTTTCTCGATCACCACCGCGACGTCTGGAACCGGCATCATCTTCTTCCCGTCGACGATCACCGTCTCGGCGACAGAAGCGGTTGCCGAAGGAAGGCCCAATACCACGACGCCCGGCGCAGTTGTGTCGTTTGGCGTCTTCGGAACGACGCTCTTCCCAAACACGTTTACCACGACGACCACTCCGAACAGCACCAACTGCTTCAATGTCACGTTCGCTAGTCCAACCGCGGCAGGCGCCACCCCGGCGGCGCCCCAGGGCTCCACGATTCCGGTTGGGAATACGGGCAACATAGGAACTGGTGCGGCAACAAGCACGAATCCGCCACTGTGTAGCGTGCCGACGGGAGGGAACGCGTTCGGTAAGGATGCGCAGTCGAGGCTCTTTACGACCCCGGGAACCTACACGTTCACCAGCACCACGAACGGAGCAGCCGGTACGATCATAGTGAAATAGCTTAGTGCCGCTAGCGCGACACCAAGGAGCCGGCTGTTATCAACAGCCGGCTCCTTCTTTTCTGCCTTCCGCTAATACCAAGCCCGGCGATTCTTGCACTATGTCGGGATTCCTTCTAGTCTCTAGCAAGGACCGGCTCCGCCTCGCAAGTGAGACTAGGGCGCGGTGATGTTGGCGGAATCGAGGGCATCCTGGAAGCGGAGGCTGATTGACCAAGACTCTCAGGACTTGGCTTCAGGTCGTGCTAGCAATACCATGCCTCGCGTCCGGCAGTCTTGCGCAGTCCGTATTCCTGGGCAGTGTGATGGCCGATGGCGATCCCTCTCCCCCTCTGCCCGGAGCCGAAATCACAATTCCCGTCCTCAACCTCGCGGCGCGCACAGACTCACTCGGCCGATTCCTGTTCAAGGGCATTCCGAAAGGTGTATTCCGGGTAAATATCCGTCGAGTCGGATACAACGCGTTCGCCATCAACGCGCGCTTCTCCGGCACAGACACACTGGCTGCGGATTTCGCGTTGACCCAGGCCGCCGTGTCGCTCGACACAGTGAATGTGGCCGGCATGACCAACCAGCATGGAAAATTTCTGGAGTTCGAAGACCGGAGGGCACACGGAGGCGGCGCGTTTCTGACCCGGGCGGACCTCGAGAAGGAAAAAGATCGTCAGCTCGGAGAAATAGTGGCGAGGCTCCCCGGAGTTCGAATAAACCGGTACGGGGCCGAGAGTGCAGTCGCGAGCTCACGAACCGGCTTTGGTGCAGGACGTAGCGGCGACGCGATGGACCGGAGGAAGGGTGCTCCGCGCGGCTGCTACTCACAGGTCTACGTCGATAACGTACGCGTGTTCGCGTCAGATGTCGGAGAAGCTCTCTTCAACATCAACTCGATTCCACCGTCGACGATTCAAGGTATCGAGTACTATGCAAGCCGAGACGAGACTCCTATTCAGTACGCGTCCAATCGAGCCGAGTGCGGTACGATGTTGATCTGGACGCGGATCGAGTAAGCCATCGCTCGACGAGCTTGTCGGGGGCGAATAATAAAGAGGGGAGTCGTCTCCGACTCCCCTCTTTGCACGATCCGTAGTGGGAGGGTTATGGGTTCCGATCCAGGCAGCCCGTGAACTGTGGGTTGTTTCGCTCGGCCAGCGGAATGACCAGGAACTTGTCCGTGCCGTAGGAGCCACCTTTAGCGTATGGACCATTGGGAAACACTGCATTCTCCGCTCGTCCAAAGCCACCATCGGCGACCGGGCGAACGAGCCTGCGGAGATCCGCCAGCCGGTGGCCGGTGCTCCACAGCCAGAACGCGCGCTCACGGAAGAGAAGGTCTACTTCTGAGTCGAAT
>DASWGL010000520.1:0-4068 GCA_036393735.1 Gemmatimonadaceae bacterium
CTTCCGCCGGCCCGAGCCCCATTCCACCGCCAGGACGACGAGATCCAAAGTGCGCGCCTCTTTCACCTTGAGCCACGCTGAGCCGCGCCGGCCAGCCGCGTAGGGCGCGGTCAGCGACTTGACCATGACGCCCTCGTGCCCGCGAGCCAGAGCGTCATCCCGAAATCGCGACGCCTGCTCGAGATCCGCAGTGACGATCCGCGGCACACCCAGTGAGGGAGCCACACTATCCAGTCGCTCCAGTCGCTCGAAGAGTGGGTTGTCCACCAGGCTCTCGCCTTCGTGAAACAGAACGTCGAAGAAAAACGCCGTCAGCGGCAGCTCGGCGCGAAGCTGGGCGACATCCAGGCGCCGGCCAAACCGGCGCATCGTGGTCTGAAAGGAGTGTGGCTTCCCGTCTGAAGCGAGCGCGATGACCTCGCCGTCGAGAATCATTTCGCGCGACGGCAGCGCGGCGACGGCCTCGACGACCTCGGGCACCGCTGCCGTGACATCGTTGAGGTTGCGAGTGTACACGGCCACGCGATCATCGCTGCGATGCACCTGGATCCGCGCTCCATCGAGCTTCCATTCAACGGCTGCCGGAACGTCCCCACTCAAGGCGTCCCGAAGTGTCGGTGCGGAATCCGCTAGCATCGGCTGCACGGGACGGAAAAGCTGCAGCTGATAATGCGCGAGCCCCACCTCGCCGTCGCTGAGGGCCGTGCGCGCGACGACTCCGAGATCTCCTGCCATCATCACAGCTCGGCGCACACTGGCTGCGGGCAATGCGGCGGCCTTTGCAACTGCCTCAAGCATAACACCCTCGAGCGCCCCTTGTCGCACCTCGCCGATGATGAGCCCGCCCAGGAAAATCCGCTCCTCAGCCGTCGCACGCGAGAACAAGTCGCCAAGCAGGCGCGCGCGTTCGCTTGCTGAATTCTTGCCTCGCGCTGCCAATAGTTGGTCGAAAACAGAGTCAACGTCGCGCAACTCGAGCGTGGACGCTATCCCCGTCTGGCGATCCTGCGCGGAGGCGACTGTCGCCCAGCCAACGCCAAGTCGGCCCTGACGCGGCCAGCCTGTCAGGAAGCCGATCGCGATCGGCAAGTCGTCTGGAGGAACGCGCTTAAATAGATCCGCCAGCTTCGAAATCTTGTCCAGGCGGCCAGGAGTTCCGGCAACCATCGCTGACGCCCGTACCAGCTCTTCCAATCTCATCCCAGAAGTTTATTACATGACTGACCGGGTTGAGCAGGCTCGGCATGGCCACTCCGTTCGGCGTTGTGACTGTAATGCATGCTTCGCGGGACTTTCGGGATTCTCCCGTTTTCAGGATTCGCGAGCACGACCTACTGATAGTGATACGAAAGTGGACACCTTAGGGCAAAGCTCAACGCACGGAGAACTACCATGAAGAGACTCACTTACCTGTCAGCGGTGCTTCTCGGCCTCTTGATGGCTGTTGGTGACGCTCCCGCGCAGAACGCGGCTTCAGCCAGCTCCGCGAAACCGACAATCGTCCTCGTACACTGCGCGTTCGCGGATGCCCTCGGCTGGCAGTACGTTATTCCCATCCTCGAGAAGGACGGAGTGAAAGCCAGTCACGTTGCCTTCATCTCGCAGCCTAACACTGTCGCGCGATTCATCGAGCAGGCCGCAATGGGCGCGTCGAAATGAAGTTCGCGGCATCCTCCAACGGCGAAAAATCATGAGCACTAACGGACGCGGCTCCAACAAGCCGACCATAATTCTGATTCACGGGCTTTGGCTCACTCCGCGAAGCTGGGAACACTGGATCGATCGGTACCAGAAGGCGGGCTACAACGTCATGGCGCCATCGTGGCCGGGGCTCGAAGGAGAGGTGGAGGCATTGCGGCGTGATCCGACGCCGCTCAAAGGCCTGAAGCTCTCGAGCGTGATCGACCATTACGTGCGGATCATTACCAAGCTCCCGACGCCGCCAATTCTGATGGGCCACTCTTTCGGCGGCCTCATCGTGCAGGTTCTGCTCGATCGCGGACTTGGCGCCTCGGGAGTCGGCATCGACGCGGCGGCAACAGCAGGCATTCTCACACTTCCGTTGTCGCAAATCCGCTCATCGTTTCCGATCCTTGGCAATCCCTTCTCGCTCAACCAGGCCGTTGCGCTCACGCCCGACCAGTTCAACTACGCCTTCACGAATGAGCTGGATCCGGTCGCATCGAAGAAGGTCTACGACCGATATGCGATTCCGGGTGCCGCGCACGTTCTGTGGGAGGCCGCGCTGTCCTCGTTAAACCCGAACGCTGCGTCGAGGGTGGACTACTCGAACAAGACCCGCGCGCCGCTTCTGTTCATCGCGGGCGGCAAGGATCATACGGTGCCGGCTTCGGTCAACAGGGCCAATGTCCGGAAGTACATCAACAATACGACCGCGGTCACCGACTACAGAGAATTCCCGAATCGCACTCACCACACGGTTGGTCAAGCCGGCTGGGAGGAAGTCGCCGACTTTGCGCTTCAATGGGCGAATCAGCACGCGATCGACCAGGTGACTTACGACGATGTGAAATCAGCATTCCCGGCGAGCACCACGTCATCGACGCCCCGCAGTCCGGAGATGCGTGCCTGAACCGGTTAATTGGGGATCAGATCGGCTACTTAGCGTGACGCGGATTGTGGCAGCATCGCGACCTGTACGGAATTTCGAGCAGAGGTACCCGAGCTCCCGCTATTTGAACCCGGGTACCCGAGCTCACGCTATTTGAACCCCGACGTTCTCACGACGGACTGCATTCAACCGGACGGAGCTGGACGAGTGCTGGGACCAGGCCACTTGATCGAAGCGGCGACAGAGAGTGCGAGCCCCGCCGCAATTACACCCAGCGACACTCCTGTCGGAACCTCGAGAAGATCGCCCAACAGAAGTCTCGCGCCGAAAAAAATGAGAATCGCGGCGAGCCCGACCCTGAGGTAGCGGAAGCGATCGACGACCCCCGCCAGAACAAAGTAGAGCGAACGCAGGCCGAGCATGGCGAAGATGTTTGAAGTGTAGACAATGAAAGGATCGCGCGTAATCGCGAGGACCGCGGGCACGGAATCGAGTGCGAAGACGATATCCGTGGTCTCGACGATAATCAACGCCACGAGAAGCGGAGTAGCAACGAGCCGCCCGCCACGCTCAGCCTGGCGCACTACGAAGCTGCCGCCGTGATACTGCGGGGTGATGGGGATGAGTCGCGCCACCCATGTGTTGCAGATTGAACACGCGGCGACCACCAGCTCTTGCTCTTTCTGCTTGCCCCACACCAAGCGAAAGGCCGCGAAAATGATGAGCGCGGCGAAAGGGTATACGACCCAATGGAAACGGTTGAGCAGGAGCAGTCCGGCGCCGATCAACAACCCGCGCATGACGAGCGCACCCAGGACGCCCCATAGTAGTACGCTCCGCTGCTGGGCCGGTGGAATTCGCAGCTCGGAGAAGATCAACACGAATACGAAGACATTGTCGATCGAGAGCGACTGCTCCAGCAGATAGGCCGTGAGGTAGGTCAGGGCGGCACTCTGCCCGTACACCGCGAGCACACCGAGACCAAAAAGCAATGCAAGAGCGACCCAGGCGCCGTTTCTTAGCGCAGCTGCTCGCAGAGTGAGCCGGCGCTGCTCGTCGCGCTTTCCGTGGAGGAGCTCCAGATCAAGGGCCAGAGCTAATAGCAGCAGGGTCCCGAACAGGACCCAGGCCCAGAGACTTACGTGCACGGTGTTGGGCGACGCAGCATTTTCAGGTTTCGAGGGTCAGCTTAGTCATAGAGGGAACATGTGATCACCGATTGGCCGATAGCCAGCCCGGTCGAAAGATCGGAAGATCGAATGCAAAAAGAGTGTCATGCCCCGCGTGACAACCACCACCCAGCGAAGATCACGCTAGATTTTTTTAATCCCCTCAAGGAAAAGATCATGGGCGACAACGGAAGAGCCGCCAATAAGCCGACCATCGTGCTGATTCACGGACTCTGGCTCACGCCGAGGAGCTGGGAAGGATGGATCGATCGCTATCGGAAAGCGGGTTACAACGTCCTCGCTCCGTCGTGGCCCGGGCTGGAAGGA
>DASWGL010000521.1:0-2511 GCA_036393735.1 Gemmatimonadaceae bacterium
TGCCCGACCAGTCGATCAAGTACCTGCACATAGTTGCTCACGGGACGCGAGACCAGGATGGCCGGCTGGAGTACATCGGGGCCGTTCAAGACGTGACAGCACAGAGATTGTCGGAGCAGGCGCTCGGGAAGGTACAATCCGAGCTCGCCCACGTCGCCAGGGTTACCACCCTCAGCACTTTGACTGCGTCCATAGCGCACGAAGTGAACCAGCCGCTGTCGGGCATCATCACCAACGCCAGCACCTGTCTGCGGATGCTGGACGCCGACCCTCCAAACGTCGAGGGCGCACGCGAAACGGCGCGGCGCACCATTCGCGATGGCAACCGTGCGTCTGAGGTGATCACGCGACTGCGCGCGCTCTTTAAAAAGAAGGACGTCACGACCGAAGCGGTGGACCTGAATGAGGCCACACGAGAAGTGATCGCGCTGTCGTTGAGTGAACTTCAGAGAAACCAGATAATTCTACGGTCTGAATTTGCCGACGACCTCCCGGTTGTGGCAGGGGATCGCGTCCAGCTTCAACAGGTCATCCTAAACCTACTCCGGAACGCCTCAGACGCGATGAGCGCCGTCGTCCATCATCCAAGGTTGTTGCTGGTCAAGACCGAAGGAGACGAAAACGATCATGTGCGCCTGACCGTGCAAGATTCGGGAGTCGGTTTCGGCCCTCACGCTGCCGACAGACTCTTCGAAGCGTTCTACACAACTAAGGATGACGGTATGGGAATCGGACTTTGCGTCAGTCGCTCCATTATCGAAAGTCATCACGGTCGTCTTTGGGCGGCACCAAATGATGGTCCGGGAGCTACATTCTCGTTCTCTATCCCGCGCGCACCCGGGGGACGCCTGCCGTGACGGATGCGGCGGAGAACCTATGATAGTCACTTGTGCACTTGTGTCAGTGGTCGATGACGATGAGTCCGTGCGGGAGTCGCTGCCCGACTTGCTGAGGGAGTTCGGCTTTGCAGCCCGCGCGTTCTCGTCGGCCGAAGAGTTCCTGGCATCCGATTGCGTCGGCCAAACCAGATGTCTGATCCTCGACATCGCCATGCCGGGCATGACCGGACCCGATCTGCAACGGGAACTAAAGCTTCGCCGGCAAGACATTCCGATCGTCTTCATCACCGCTCACAGAGATGAGACTGTCCGTCCACGAATGCTCGAACAGGGCGCGGTGGAGTGCCTGTTCAAACCGTTCAGCGACACTGCTCTGCTTAAGGCACTCAATGCCGCACTTCGAGTGAGTTGAGTGATCGCTACTTTTCCAGGCGCTTGGTGGATATAGAAGGATCTAGCGTGCCACTTGGCCCATGAATGGGAGTTGTCACCCATGTCGCAGGCCACACCAATCGTGTTCGTTGTCGACGACGATGTCTCGGTGCGCGAATCACTGGAATTATTGATTTGCAGCGAGGGTTGGCAGCCAGAGACGTTCACGTCCGCACAAGAATTCCTTACCCGCCCACGAACCCTTGTTCCGAGTTGCCTCGTACTTGATATTGCTCTTCCAGGCCTCAACGGTCTCGACTTGCAGAAGCGCGTCGCCGTTGAGCGGACTGACATGCCGATCATCTTCATCACGGGCTACGGCGATGTGCCCATGACGGTGCAAGCCATGAAGGCGGGAGCTGTCGAATTCTTGACGAAGCCATTCGGCGATGACGTTCTGTTGACCGCCATCCGACACGCCATCGAGCGCAGCCGGACTACGCTTGCTCACGAGGCGGAGATAAAGGCGCTCCGAGACCGCCACTCGTCGCTCAGCCGTCGCGAACGGGAGGTCATGGCGTTGGTGGTCTCCGGCCTACTGAACAAACAGGTCGGAGGCGAGCTTGGCATCAGCGAAATCACGGTGAAGGCACACCGCGGCCAGGTGATGCGAAAGATGAAGGCCGACTCTCTCGCCGATCTGGTGACAATGGCTGCGAGACTTCAACTGGCACCGCAGAGATAGAAACGCGGGACGCTGTTCGGCCGCGACTGGACCCAACAAGAACTCAAGACGGAGCGGTTAGGCCGACTGCGATGATCTGCTATTCTTGCGGAGCTTCTTGTGAACGCCAACTTCAGGGTTTGAGCAACGCAGCCCCTTGGCGAATCGAACCCCGTGTTCTGAAGAAGAGGCGACGAGGGCGTCGTTCTCCATTCCGGTCCTTCTGTGACTGCACCGTGAGACGGAAGATGGGCCGCGCCAGCGGTGAACGTCCATAATACTTTGGTATCGATCTGGCTCCGTGCCGTACCCTGTATCAGCACAAATCTTGTGCATCCTTCCACCGTTGGCAAGACGAGCACGCCGGCCACACCAGCAAATAGCCCGTGGCCGGATGTTCCAGCGTATTCCGCCACGCAAGCGTCCTGGCCCAGAATCGCACACAGCACGGCTGTCCGTGTTCTGGTGTCGTCAAGGTTCTCGCGCGTAGCACGATAGGCGGCGCAGTCGTCTAGCCGATACCATCGTCCAATAGATTCCGTCGTCACTTCTGTGTATCGAATCAGCGTGCAGGGA
>DASWGL010000522.1:0-2955 GCA_036393735.1 Gemmatimonadaceae bacterium
CGAGATTTTCTCGAGCCGCACCGGACCGCCCAAATGATCGAAGAGCCGTACGCCATCTCCGAGCAGGTAGGGCGCGAGATGGATCAAAATTTCGTCACACAGTCCGGCCTTTAGCGCCTGCTGTCCGGGCGACGCACCACCAAGCTTGATGTCCTTGCCATCGGCCACTGCCCGCGCTTGTCGGATGGCGCTGGCGATGCCATCGGTCACGAAGGTGAGGTTCGACGGTCCCTTCGGCACCACGTCGGGAGGCGGAGGCGTGTGGGTGAGAACGAACACCGCCACCCCGTTCACGGGGTGCGCGCCTCCCCAGCCGTTTGTGATGTCGTAGGTCCGCCGCCCGAAAATGAAGGCGCCGGATTCCTCGTACATCAGCTTCACCTGATCGAGGTTCGCTCCTGGCTCGGGGCGGAACAGCCTATGCCGGTACTGGTCCTTGCCCGAAAAATACCAATCGAAGATGCGCATGCCGCCGTTCTTTCCCAGCGGATAGTCCTTGCCGTCCCCCGGCCCGGCGACGAATCCGTCGAGCGACATGGTCATGTCGATCACAACCTTGGTCATGGGACATCCTCCTCGTCTGGTTCGGCGCTGCGGCGCGGTCTCCTAACACGTCGAACCGAGAGCGGTGAGATCGACAGGTGCCAAGTCAAAAAGGGCGAAAAAGTCGCAAAATCGTGCAAATTACCCGAACGTGTGCCGGTCCTTTAGGTAGATTGCATCATGCCGACAAAAGAGAAAGTGTTGAAGGACTTCGAGTTCGTCGATGCCGGGCACAAGTTCATCTGCACCGTCGAGGTACCCGGTCAGACGGGGATGCGGCCGTGGTGGTGGTTCCGACTCGATAACGGAACGAGCACGCGCTACGCTCCCTTCGAGGCTTCGGCGAGCGACACGAAGCAGTCAGTTCAGGCGCGGATCATAGCCTACTACGCGGAGCTTCTCGCGATCGAGGCACGGCCAGCTTTCCAGCGGCCGGTCTGGCGTAAGCCGGAGCGGCCAACTCCGCCAGCGGAGACCATCCCAGTCCCTTCGCCGCTCACGCCGTCCGTCTGATCGCGAATCTGGTCGCGGCCGATTGTCGGCTCGCTTTGAGGTCACGTCAGCCGCGAATTATTCTCCAGGGACTTCCGGGCATTGAGGATCGGATGGGTTTCGCCGGCTCGCAAAGTTGCAGTGTGGCGCTCCCACTTATCGTCCACCTTTTCAAACCACGACAGATAGCGCAGCCGCGTGTGGTGATCCTCGTCGAGCTGAGCCTCTCGGATCTCTTCTTCTTTCATGCCCGTAAATTGGCGCGATGGCTCTCCGGCGCAATGCTTCTCTAGCCGTCGTTACAATCGGCCATTTTGTAACGAGCCCGTAACAATTACTCTCCGCCATTCGGCTGTTTCACGATTCTACTTTCGGGGCGGAATTTCAAGAAACGAAAGAGCGACGCTGCATGAGCAACGCCGCTCTTTGTTCGATTCCTGGTCTTAGTTCCTTGATCAAAACCGCGTGCGATATCGCTCAGCGGCCGCTGCCATCTCCCAGTCCCTGCTTGAAGTCGAACGTCTCGTGTAGATCGTTGGCGGCAGCGTCACGAGTGCTCAACGGCGCCACACCCCAGCGGTGCTCGATCAGCGCGAGAATCGAGCTGGTGTCGTAGGTGTTGTGGTCCACGTAGCCGTGCTTCGCTAGCGGTGAGATGACGAGTGTCGGCACTCGTGATCCAGGTCCCCATTGATCGATCACCGGCGGCGCGACGTGATCCCAGAAGCCGCCGTTCTCGTCGTAGGTGATGATCACCGCGGTGTGCTTCCAGTGAGGGTTGGAGCGCAACGCCTGGAGCAGCTCCTCGACGTGCTGATCGCCGGTGAGCACGTTCGTGTAGCCGGGATGCTCGTTCACCTCGCCGAGTGGCTTGACGAAGGAGACAGCCGCAAGCGTTCCAGCACGCGCGGCCGCGATGAAATCGGTCTCGTCCTTCAGATGCTTCGCTTTCGCCGCGGTGCCATCGGCGTAGTTCGCGAAGTATGCGAACGGCTGGTGGTGGAACTGGAACAGCGGGTCAGCGTGTCCGGCCAGCGCGTCGTTCCAACCGCCCGAGTACCACGCCCACGAAACGCCTTTCTCGGAAAGCCGGTCGCCGATCGTCGTGAGCGTCTGATTGGGAACGAGGTTCGCGGCGGGCACTGTGGCCGGATGCGGCTTGTTGACCGTGAATGACGTATTGACGACGTAGCCGTTCGGAGTGACGGCGCCGTCCTTGAGGAGTTTGCCATTCTGATCGAGCTGCGCGCGCATTGACTGGGGCGCATTCGGGAAGGTCGGTGCCTGCGCCGAGATGAAATAGATGTGGTTGAGGAAGGAGCCACCGAAAGCGGCGTGGAAGAAGTTATCGCAGAGCGTATTGCTCGCCGCCTCACGCGCCAGCGGCAGGTTCGCCGTGTGGTAATAGCCCATCACGAGCCCCTTCGCGTCGCTGATCGCCGCGAATCTGTCCATCCTTCCGCCGTCAATCTGCATTTGCTCCTGATAGTAGCGGTGAACGAGGTCGGGGGTGTTCGATCCGATCGAGACGTACTGCTCGATGCTGAACGGCGCGTTGGGGAGGTTGCTCGGGAATGCCCCACCCGGAGGAGTTGGAAGCTGCGCGAACGGATTTCCGAGGACGTCCAGCTGAGTCGCATGCCCCCCGGCGTTGGCGAGCCCATTAGCGCCGGGGAATTCGCCGTAGATATTGTCGAAGCTGTGATTCTCGAGGTAAATGACGACGATGTGCTTCAGTCGGTTGAGCCCTTCGCCCTCGCTCTCAAGGTCGTCATCTGCATTACTCGCTGCGCCGTCCGTCGCGACTCGGGAAGCATTGGCAGCGTTGGGTGCCGCAGGGCGCGTGGCTGCATCGGGTGAGCAGGCTGCGAGCGAGAAGAGAATGCCTGCGCCGAGCAGGAGAGCCGCGCGGGCAGCGGG
>DASWGL010000523.1:0-7782 GCA_036393735.1 Gemmatimonadaceae bacterium
GGCGCGTCTTCGCCGAGGGCGCACTGAAGGCCGCTGACTGGCTCATCGGCAAGCATGGCGTCTTTACGATGCGGGACGTGCTCGAGTTACCGGGGCGAAAGTCGGGCTAGGAAGGAGGGGCGGTGAAACCACAGAATAGCGCTTTCGTATGGAATGTCATGACACGGCGTCGCGTTCAATTCGCAATCATAGCTGGAGTCCTGTGTGCGGCGGGCTGCAGCGGCAACGGTGACTCGGATCCGGTTCCGGCGAGTCTGCCCGGGACTTACGCCTACGCTGCCAAGGGATCGACCTTCAAGAAGCCATGGGAATTCGACGTGAGGCTCGACCTCACGCCGGACCGACACTTCACGCTCACGCTCGACAAAAATATCGACGGGAAAAAGGACCCGAGGGAGACTTCGGTGGGCGCGTATGCTGTCTCCGGCGACCACATTCTGCTGCGTGAAGTTCGTCCCCCGATGGGCGTGTCCAAGGACGCGCATAAGCTCTTGATCAAGGCGGACTCTCTGATTGCGGAAGTTGGATGGACCAGTGAATTGTTCCTGAAAGGAGTAGGCGCGCCCAACGTCGTCTTCGTAAAGCAGCGCGGAACCTAGAGAAGATTCGCTCTCCGCGGCGAGAGCCGCGTACATTTAACAAATGAACTCGCAGCGTCTCTCCGGCTGTGGAACAGCGCTCGTCACGCCCTTCATGAAATCCGGCGAGGTCGACGAACGCTCGCTGCGGTCCTTTATCGACTGGCAGATCGCCAGCGGCGTGCACTTCCTGGTCCCCTGCGGATCGACGGGCGAAGCCGCGACGATGACGACCGCCGAGCATCGACGCGTGGTCGAGATCACGGTCGAGCAAACGGCTGGGCGCGTTCCCGTCGTCGCCGGGGCGGCATCGAACGACACCAAGAAAGCGATCGCGCTGTCGCGCGAGATGGAATCCGCAGGCGCGACGCACTTGCTGCACGCGTCGCCGATGTACAACAAGCCACCACAGCGGGGAATAGTCGCGCACTTTCGGGCAATTGCGGACGCAGCTCAGACGCCGATCGTCGTGTACAACGTGCCGGGCCGTACGGCGAGCAACATCGAAGCGGCCACGACTCTCGAGCTGGCCGAGCACGAGAACATCGTCGCGGTGAAAGAGGCGTCGGGGAATCTGGCGCAGATCGACGAGATCATCAGGCATCGCCCGGCTCGGTTCTCTGTTCTCTCCGGTGATGATCCGCTCACGCTCCAGGTAATGGCTGATGGCGGAGACGGGGTCGTGTCCGTCACTTCCAACGCCACGCCACAGCTCGTTGCTCAACTGACGGAACTTTGCGCAGCGGGAGATTTCGGCGGTGCGCGCGCGGTTTACCACCGCCTTGCAGAGTGGACCGCCGCCGCTTTTGTCGAGTCGAATCCAATCCCGGTCAAGGCAGCGCTAGCGATGATGGGAAAGATGTCGAACGTCCTTCGCCTCCCGCTCGTTCCGCTCGCCGACAAGCTCGAGCCGACCGTGCGCGCGGCGCTCGTGTCCGTCGGCGCCCTTACCGCCTGAGCGTGTCCAGCATTCGGGAAATCGAGAAGCGTGTCGATGCGCTCGCTTCCACGCCCGCGGGTACACAACTCCCTGAGGATGCGCGAAGCGTAATAAGACGGCTTCTCGATGCGCTGGAGGCGGGAAGTGTCAGGGCGGCGGAAAAGGATCCGGCGAGCGGAGAGTGGCGCGCAGTCCCTTGGGTGAAGCGAGGAATCCTCCTTGGCTTTCGCGTCGGTGGAGTGATCGACATGTCGATCCGATCATCCAATGATGATGTTGCTCTCTGTTTTTTCGACAAGGATACGTATCCGCCGCGATCGATGAGCCTGGCCGACGGCATTCGAATCGTGCCGGGTGGCTCGAGCATCAGGCGCGGCGCGTACGTCGCGAGCGGAGTCGTCTGCATGCCGCCGATGTACATAAACGTCGGCGCGCACATCGGATCTGGTACGATGATCGACTCCCACGCGCTGGTCGGCTCCTGCGCCCAGGTTGGAGAGCGCGTACACCTGAGCGCGGCGGCGCAATTAGGCGGAGTCCTCGAGCCAGTGAACGCATCCCCTGTCGTGGTTGAAGACGATGTCGTCGTCGGCGGCAACTGCGGGATCTATGAAGGGACCGTCGTGCGCAGGAGAGCGGTGATCGGGGCCGGAGTCGTCCTCACGAGGGGCACTCCGGTTTACGATCTCGAACGGCAGACGGTTCACCGCGCGGAGAATGGGAAACCCCTTGTGATCCCGGAAAATGCGGTCGTCGTGCCCGGCGCGCGCGCCGTGAAGGGTGAATGGGGGCAGGCTCAAGGCATTTCGCTACAGACTCCCGTGATCGTGAAATACCGGGACGAGAAGACCGACGCGGCGACGGCGCTCGAATTTTGGCTCCGCTGAAGGTGTCCGGCACGATTCGCGTGCCGGGCGACAAGTCAATCTCCCACCGCTCGCTCATCCTTGCATCGCTGGCGGACGGCGAGTCGCGCATTAGCGGGATTCTCGACTCGGAGGACGTGCGTGCCACCGCTGAAGCGCTTCGCTCCCTCGGAGCCGCGATTCCGCCGCTGGCGGGCGAGATTCGAGTGAAAGGCGCCGGGCTCCGTGGACTTCGGCCACCACGCCACGCGCTCGACTGTCGCAACAGCGGCACGACCACCCGACTCCTCGCCGGCGTGGTCGCCGCGAATCCCTTCTCGGCGCGCTTCGAGGGCGACGCGAGCCTGAGCAAGCGCCCGATGAAACGCGTTGCGGAGCCACTCACGTATATGGGGGCGCAGTTCGACTTCGAGAATGGCGATGGATTGCCGATGACGCTGCGGGGGGCCGACCTGAGAAGCATCGATTGGGATACTCGCGCATCGAGCGCACAGGTGAAGAGCGCCATTCTGCTCGCCGGGCTCGTAGCTGGGGTCGAAGTTCGCGTGACGGAAAAGTCTCCATCGCGCGACCACACCGAGCGAATGTTGCGCGCAATGGGCGCCGACGTGGAAACCGATAGGAATCAGATCTGCCTGAGGCCCGTGCGCCGACTCGCTCCGATCGAGATGAACGTGCCGGCGGATCCATCGTCGGCGGCGTTTTTCGTGGCACTCGCCTCGCTCGCGACCGAAGGAGAGCTGACGCTGACCGATGTCCTGCTCAATCCGACGCGCACCGGCTTCCTCGAGGCAATGACGCGAATGGGGGCGCAAGTCGACAAGACCGCGACCGCGAGCAGCGGGGGAGATGAGATCGGCTCGCTGCGCGTTCGCCCCGCGCGACTAAGGAGCACCAGAATCACGGAAACGGAGGTTCCCGCGCTCATCGACGAGCTGCCATTGCTCGCATGTGTCGCCGTAGGTGCGGGTGTCGAGCTCGAGATCACCGGCGCGGGCGAGCTGCGGGTAAAGGAGAGCGATCGCATCAGCGCGGTGGTGCAAAATCTTCGCGCAGTGGGGGCGGATGCGGAGGAGCTTCCCGATGGATTGCGCGTCCATGGATCGCGCCGTGAGCTGGCCGGCACGATCGATCCGAGGGGCGATCACCGCATCGCGATGGCTTTTGGCATTCTGTCCGCGGCTTCCGGAAATCACATCACGGTAACGAACCCGGAATGTGTTGCAGTCTCTTATCCCCACTTCTGGGAAGATCTTCGCCGAGTGTCGGCATGACCCGACGCACATTCGTAATTGCGATCGATGGTCCGGCCGCATCGGGAAAATCCTCTACCGCGCAGATCGTGGCGGAGAGGCTCGGCTATCTCCACGTTGACTCCGGCTCTCTTTATCGCGCGGCGACCGCGGCAATGCTACGCGCGGAGAGGGATCCTTCGAAGTGGACCGAGCAAGGCGTTCTCGATGCGGCACGACCCGTGGAGCTGCGCGCGGCCCGCACCTCCTTTTATCCGGTGCTCGAAGGCCGCGCGATCGAAGACGAGATTCGCGGAGCCGAGGTGACGGACAGCGTGTCGCGTGTCGCGAGGATGCCGCGGGTTCGCGAATGGGTGAACGAGAAAGTTCGGGACGCGGCGAAATCGAGGGACGTCGTCGTCGACGGGCGCGATATGGGCACCGTGGTCTTTCCCGACGCCGATCTCAAAATCTTTCTGGTCGCCGACTCACGTGAGCGTGCGGCAAGGCGCCTGCGCCAGCGGGGCACGCCCGCTTCGCAACAAGTCCTCGACGACGAGACCATTCGGATCAATGAGCGGGACGCGCGTGACGCCCTCCAGACCGTTCCGGCCAGAGACGCGGTCATAATTGACACGACCGGTTTAACCCAACAGGAGCAAGTGGAACAGATTGTGACTCTATCGAAGCAGCGCTCGGGATAGGGCCTGGCGCGAGGGGATGAAGCCGGAGGACGTTCTCAAGTGCGGCGTTTCACTGATCGTGGCGGGGTTGATTGGAGTGCGTTTGAAAGCATGCGGCCGGGCGGTCTTCCGGATCGCCGGTTGAAGCCCGCGAGTGTGACGGTCGCGTTCAAATGCGACGACGGCAGCGAAGTAGCGATGGATCTTCCGGTTGGTGCACTAGAGGGGCTCACCGACGAAGAATTGATTCTGCTGCTGACCAAGGGCCTCAACAAATAGTTTGGGGCGGGACCACAGCGGCGCGCGCAGCGTCCATGAACACGAGAGAAGGGACACCTAACCCAAGGGTGACATTCCTATTGGCTTAACATGGGTGACATTTCTAATGAACGTTGACAAGTGGGCATCGCCAAGTTGACCCGGCCGCGTGAACAACCTACATTTAAAGGCTTGATTCGAATGCACTCAACCCTTTAACCAGCAACATGATAGACTCCCCAAACCCAACACAAACCCAAACCGGCACGACGCTGACCGCGCGCGAAAAGCGTGATCTGCAGAAGGCGCAGCTGCGCCCGCTTGCCAACCTGAGACCCGAGCTTTACGACGAGGACGATTACTCGCAGGACGAGCTCGAGACAATGATGGAGATGTACAACGGGACGATGGCCTCGATCGAAGAAGGCGAGATCGTCAAATCCCGTGTGCTCGATATCCGTGACAACATGGTCGTCCTCGACATCGGCTTTAAGTCAGAAGGAACGATCCCGCTCGAAGAGTTCAAGGATCTCCCCGACCTCAAACCGGGAGACGAAGTCGAAGTCCTCCTCGAGCATCTGGAGGACCAGGAAGGGTCCGTTGTCCTGTCGAAGAAGAAAGCCGACTTCATGCGCGTATGGGAGCGCATTCGCGTCGCCTACGAGAACGATGAGCCAGTGCGCGGCGCCCTGATCAAGAAGATCAAGGGTGGCGTGGTCGTCGATCTCATGGGAGTCGATGCATTCCTCCCCGGCTCGCAGATCGCGCTCCGTCGCGTTCCGAACGTCGACGAGCTGCTCGGTCAGACCTTCGACTTCAAGATCATCAAGCTCAATAAGCGCCGCCGCAACATCGTCGTCTCACGCCGAGTGATCCTGGAGCAGGAGAGGGCGGGCAAGCGCGAGAAGCTGATGAAGGAGCTGCAGAAGGATCAGGTCCGCAAAGGTGTGGTCAAGAACATCACCGACTTCGGCGCATTCATCGATCTCGGTGGCGTCGACGGACTCCTTCACATCACCGACATGTCGTACGGGCGCATTCAGCATCCGTCCGAGATGGTGCACATCGGCCAGGAGCTCGAGGTCAAGGTTCTCGACATCGATTGGGATCGTGAGCGGATCTCGCTCGGCTTGAAGCAGCTCCAAAGCTATCCGTGGAAGGATGTCGCCGAGAAGTATCCGGTCGGCACGCGCGTCAGCGGCAAGGTGGTTTCGATCACCAACTACGGCGCATTCATCGAGCTCGAGCCCGGCATCGAAGGACTCGTTCACATCAGCGAGATGAGCTGGACGCGCAACGTCCGTCACCCGTCGAAGCTGGTGTCGATCGGTGAAGCGATCGAGGCCGTGGTGCTCAAGGTCGATCCGAACGAAGAGAAGATCTCCCTCGGCATGAAACAGACGGAGCAGGATCCGTGGATGATGCTGCCGGAGAAGTATCCGGTCGGCACACGTCTCAACGGCAAGGTCCGCAATCTCACCAGCTTTGGTGCGTTTGTAGAAATCGAGCCGGGGATCGACGGACTGATTCACATCTCCGACATGTCGTGGACCAAGCGCGTTCAGCATCCTTCGGAAGTCGTGAAGAAGGGTGACTCGGTTGACGTCGTCATATTGAACGTCGACGCCGAGAACAAGCGCATCTCCCTCGGCCTGAAGCAGGCGACCGAGGATCCGTGGCTCAGAATCGGCGAGACCTACCCTGTCGGCACCGAGCTGCGCGGAAAAGTCGTGAGACTGATGGACAAAGGCGTGGTCGTCGACATCGGCAACGACATCGAAGGCTTCGTTCCGGTGAGTCAGCTCAATTTCGGACAGCCGGTCAACAGCCCCGCGGACATCGTCTATGAGACGATGAACCTCGATCTCAGAGTTCTCGAGGTCGATCCGATTCATCGTCGCATCGTTCTCGCGGTAACCGGAATTCCGGCGGAGCAGCCACCTCGTCCTGAGACGCCGTCCAAGATCATCCCGATGGAATCCGACGATTACAACCTGTCGGATCCGATTCCGACGCCGCCCGACTCATTCGTAGAAGAGCCGGCGTAATTTGTTCAGCTCCTTCGAGTTGTAGAGCGGCCCACTCAGTTGTGAGTGGGCCGCTCTCGTTTCGTGCATGAGCATTCGTGGTCGGTGAAAACCCCGAATCAGAATGTGTGTCCGATTCTTCGCCGCACGCGTCTAATATGAGCGGGGCTTCTCTCTACCCAATCCCACTCGAATGTCGACGCTTCCGGTTCAAGGCACGCAATGAAAACGCGCACTTTGGTTACCGTTTGGACTGTCTGCGCTATCGCTTACGCGACCGGCTGTAACCGCGGTCCCGCATTTACCGCGTGGACGACCGGCGAACCAAACGCAGCGCCCGATGTCGCAACCGTCTACCGTGCGGTTCTGGACGAGATTTTCCCGCGCGGTCCGAATGGACCCGCGCTCATCGTCATCGGCCAGATGATCGAGCCAAGCGTGGTCGAGATAGATACGACGTCGAAATGGCCGCACCGGATACCTAACGGTGTGATCACCCCATTCAGCTATCGGATTCCGATCACCTTCGTCGACACGGCAAGCCTCCGTGATTTGTCGGTTCAGACTCGAAGGGCGGATTCGATAGCCTACACCGTTCCAATGACTGACATACGCTATCGTCAGGGGAGCGCGGCGCCCTTTCTCGAACGTTATCCGGGAGCGTGGGGGCGCGTCACGCTGAGTCGAGTCGTGTTCGGACCTCATCTACGCGACGCCGCCGTCGAGGTGCGGTATGCGTCAGTCGTGCCAGGCGCCAACTATGGGGACGAGATATTTCGACTCGTCCGAACCATGAATGAATGGAAGCTCGTGAAGCGCGTACCGCGCGACGAGGCGATCAAGCCGGAGCCAATCCCCACCGGGATGCTTCACGCCTGGGTCGATTCATCTTTGTTTCCTGCACCCAAACGAAGATTCGTTCGCGGAACAGTGAAGGACTCGGCTTCCGGGCGTCCGCTCTCCGGCATAGTGATCCGCATCAAGGCTGCGCCGCTCGGCAAACGGGGCCAGATACTCAGGGACAAATGGCCAGAGGAATGGGGTACCGTATTCACCGACGCAGCGGGCAAATACGTCGTTTCAAGCCCGCCGAGCGGCTATGCGTGGATCGAGGCGGAATGTCCTCCCAGTCGCGATGTGCGGGGAGCCGGGCTCGCGCCGGCGGTTCTCCAACCGGAGTCCGGGCTCGATACTGTGA
>DASWGL010000524.1:0-5346 GCA_036393735.1 Gemmatimonadaceae bacterium
AGCGGCCGTTGCGCGAATCGCGCGGTAGAGAGTGCTCTCCTTGAGGAGCTGCTCGTCGTAGTCCGCGCTCGTGATGTCGCCTTGCAGGAGCACGTGCGTGTGATTGTCGATCAGTCCCGGGAGGATCGTCGCTCCGCCCAGATCGACGACGTACGCGGCAGCGAGGATTCGCGGATCGATCTGAGCTCGTGGTCCAACGGCCACGATTCGCTCGCCTTCGATGATTACTGCGACATCATTCTGCACGACATCGGACCGCCCATCGACCACGTGAGCGGCGCGGCTGAGATATAAACGGCCTGGCGGTTGTGGAGAACTCTGCGCCGCCGCCAGGAGTGGAAGCGCGAACAAGAGTGTCAGTATTCTGGAGATCATTGGCGAATTCGTGACGGGTCGTTTACTCGGCGAGCCCGCGCCCCGATGCAACGCGATTGACAAGTTGTGCGTACGTAGGAGAGTTTACCGCGCGATGCGCACAATTCGCTATTGCAAAATACCGTTTGTGGCTTAGTGTGGATGTGGCGTATAGTCATTTGTTTCCTGCCTTCTGGCCGGTCACCGACACGTTCAGGATCTTGAAACTTGACATCACCAGTTCCGAGTAATTCAGACATCGAGCGGTTTGCCAACGCTGTCGATGTGCCGCGAGAGCCCAACGCCGCGCACTACGACGGTGGTATGCGCCACACATCGGACCAGCGGCACGAAGAATTGATGTCCGCGTTCGAGGAGCTCAGTGTCGCCGAGGAAGAGCTGCGCGCGCAGCAGGAAACCCTCGTCGAGACAAGCACTCTGCTCGAGATCCAGCGCAACCGCTACCACACGCTGTTTGAGCTCGCCCCCGATCCCTACGTGGTGACAGATGCCTCGGGCATTATCGAGGAAGCCAACGCTGCTGCTTCCAAGCTGCTGGGATTGTCCGGTGCGCAGCTATTCGGCAAGCCCCTCGTCAGCTTTGTGGATGGGCGTTCTCGCTCGGAATTTCAAACTCATCTCAACGCACTCGACAACGGAACCCGCGTCGACAAGTGGATGATCGAGACGAGAGTGCGCGACGGAGTGGCCGTGACCGTCGAGGCGACCGTCTCCACGCTGGAGACACGCGCCGACGGAAAGAGCTCTCTCTGCTGGCTGCTGCGCGACATGAGCGCGCGACGCGAAACCGAAGAAAGCATGCACGCGCTCAACCGATCGCTCAACGCGCGCGTGGCTCAGCGCACGCGTGAGCTGGAGCTGGCTCTCGAGGGCGAACAAGCCGCGCGCAAGGAAGCCGAAGCCGCGAATCGCATCAAGTCAGAGCTGTTCGCTCGTCTCAGCCACGAATTCAGAACGCCGCTTCACGCCGTGTCGGGATACCTCGAGATACTACAGCAGAACATTCACGGGGGCCTCAACGCGGAGCAGCGCAGGGACGTCGGCCGCATTCACCAGGCACAGGAGCACCTGCTCACCCTCGTGAACATGATTCTCGATTTCGCGAAACTGGAAGGAGGGCCCATCGAGCTCTCCATGGCCGAGATTCCAGTCGAGGAAACGCTCCGCGGCGCCGAGGCGCTCGTCGCGCCTCAATTCGCGAAGAAAGGCGTGAGCTATACGCACAGAAGCGGCGACCCGTCGCTCAGCGTATTCGCGGATCGCGAGAAGGTGCAGCAGATCATTGTGAACCTTCTCGCCAACGCCGTGAAGTTCACGCCGACGGGAGGTGCCGTCGACCTGGATTGGAGAATAGAGGACGAGAGTCTGTTGGTCCGCGTTCGCGACACCGGATCCGGTGTTCCCGAAGACAAGCTCGAGCAGATATTCGAGCCGTTCGTGCAGCTGCGAGCGCCGGGCTCGGTACCGAGCGGAGGGACCGGTCTCGGCCTGCCGATCAGTCGTGACCTCGCGCGCGCGATGGGCGGCGACGTCTCGGCCACCAGCACCATCGGTGTTGGGTCCGTATTCACGCTAACCCTGCCGCTGCGCACGCGGGCTGCCGGCCCCAAGCTTTCAGGGCTCAAGACCGGCAATTAGCTTTGGAGATGCGTTCGCATCTCGCATTCCGGAGCTGACATTGCCGCAATCAACAGCCGCCCTCTTCGACCTCGTCGAAGACCCGTCGGTCTTCATCAAGCAGAACTGGAAGTCATACACGGCCGACGATCACGAAGTGTGGGGCATGCTCTACGAGCGGCGGATGAAGGAGCTGCGAAAGAATGGCAGCAAGATCTTTCTCAAGGGCGCCGACACGATCGGACTCAAGAAGGAAACGGTTCCCGATCTCGCGGAGGTGAATCGCCGGCTCGCGCCGCCCACCGGGTGGGAAGCAGTGCCCGTCAACGGCTACATTCCAGCCAAGGCTTTCTTCCAGTGCCTGTCACTGCGAAAGTTTCCGACGACGGTGACCATCAGGAAGCGCGAGCAGCTCGACTACCTGCCGGAGCCGGACATTTTCCACGATGTCTTTGGTCACGTGCCCCTTCACGCCGATCCGGTCTTCGCCGATTTCCTCCAGCACTATGGGCAGGTCGCCGCAGCCGCGGAAAACGAGGACGATATCACGCGGATGGCGCGCCTCTTCTGGTTCACTGTGGAGTTCGGGCTGATTCGCGAGGACGGACAGGTCAAGGTCTATGGAAGCGGGCTCATCTCCTCTCACGGCGAGGCGGCGAACGCGCTCGGCCCCAAATGTGATCGGCGGCCCTTCTCACTCGACGCGGTTTTCAACCAGCCCTTCGAGATCGATCACTTTCAGGACATTCTCTTCGTGACCGAGTCGTTCGATCAGTTATATCAGGCAGTCGAGGAAGCTGGACGGAGAATCGGGACGATCCGTTAGTCTGGCTCCGGTGGTATGCGAGGCATCAACTGCGACCGACCTGCGGTTGATCGTTACCCGCCAATAGCCTGTCGATCGACCAGGCTCCGCTGCCCCTGATAGTGATCGCGATCGCGATGCCAATCGCAAGAATAAAGAATTCCACGCCTTCCCCTTTTTGCTGTCCGCCCCAGTTCATGAAGAACCCATTTGGGAGGTGGACCTTGAGCGCCACGGCGAGGAAATCGATGGCGATCCCGGCGGCCGCAATCCTGCCGAGGAGACCGACGAAAAGACCGATGGGAGCAAGAAACTCGGCCACAAAAACGAGGGGAGCGAGAGCGGCAGGGATGTGCATCTGCTGAGTCAGGAACCCGTACGTGCCCGCGAATCCAAAGCCGCCGAACCAGCCGAGCGCCTTTTGTGCGCCGTGTGGAAAGACGACGATGGCAAGCACGAGGCGGAGCAGCGTCAGAACCTTGTCGTCACTCGTGCGAATGATGTTGCGGAACATGATTTGGTCCTCGCCAGTGTCAGGAGAACGTTCATTGACCAGTCAACAATCGGTCAAGTTTGCAAAGAGGGTACCGCTCGTCAAGAGTGTCCCTCTAGCAGTTCGATGCGCGGACGCGGTCGAGCTGATCGATGAGTGAATCCAGCTCTGTAGGCAGGAGAACAGACACCGCCTGTGAATCCCACCGATTGACCGGATCGTCCAGCTCCCTCAGCAAGTCGAGCCCGTTTGCAGTTATTCGGCAGAACACGCGGCGGCGGTCCTTCGCGCACGGGATGCGTACTACCAACCCTTTTCGTTCGAGCCGATCAACCAGGCGTGTCACACCGGGAGTTTGCTCTACCATGCGCTCGCCGATGGTGAGCGTCGGCAGTCCCTCGGGGCCGGCGCCGCGGAGTATACGCAGCACATTGTACTGCTGCGGGGTGATGCCGTGCGGCTCGATCACCTGCGCGAGACTGCGTTTCACGGCATCGGCGGTGCGGAGGAGACCGAGCGTGGCCTGCTGCTCGCGTGAACGAAAGCTTTCGGGTGGCTTCTCGTCAGACGCCATGGTCCAGTCTATGTATAGCCGGGACGTTCGGCAAGCAAATGGTTACGCTCGCGGCCCAATGGGTGTCAAACACCACATGATACCGCTTTCAGGAGCGGGTTTGATTTTAGATTGCTGGACCCGCCGGACAGGCCCTTTTTGCTATTCGGCGTGTATTAATCCGGAATTTCGTCCGAACCCTGCCTAGGAGTCTTCGCGTGAAAAAGATATTTGTCCCTGCTGCATTGATCCTCGCCGTTGCGTGTGGCGGTGGTGGAGACGGAACCGGAGTCGTCAAGACGCCGAGCGACATCAGCAACATGAATGTCGGCGAGGTGAGAGTTCTGAATCCGAGCGACATACCCAACGGGATCGATCTCCCCGCGGGGTCAGGGGCCCGCGACTACGTCATCATAGTTGGCAACACAAGCGCGCAACATGACGTACAGGCGAACTACGTGGTGAAAGCCGACAGGTCGACCACCGGGACGTTCGGTATCGAGGCAGCTGCGGACCTTCAGGCTCAGTCCAGCCTTCAGCTGAACCAGGTTCCGCTGGCGCGGACGCTGCAGGAAGCGGTCGAGAACCGGGTCCGCTCATTTGAGCGCACGAGGCTGGTCATGCGCACGCCGTCTGGTCCGCTCGGTCTTTCGGGGCTTTCGGCGCGCCGCAGCGCGCAGGTATCTCAGGCGTCCGTGCCGGCGGTCGGTGACGTGATCAACGTCAAAATCCCGGACGCGTCGACCAGTAATCTCTGCGTCAACTTCATTCAGACGCAGGCTGTAGTCGCGTCGGTGAGTCGAAGGGCGATCCTGATGGTAGACACTCTCGATGGGCCGCCCGCTGTCCTGTTCACGCAGCCCCAGATGGACTCCATTACGCAAGAGTTCGACGGCGTCACTTTTCCTACCGATAGCTCCTATTTCAACAATCCCACTGATGTCGACGGGAATAGCCGCATCATCATGCTGTTCACCGGCCAGATCAACAAGCTGACGCCGCCGAATACTACTGGCGGATTCGTTGGAGGGTTTTTCTTCGCGGGCGATTTTTTCCCGACCGTTGGGAACGCGCAGGCGCAGGGCTGCGCGGAGAGCAATGGGGCGGAAATCTTCTATCTTCTTTCCCCCGATCCGACCGGAAAATTCGGCAACATTCGCTCGACCAGCTCGGTGCGTCAGGGAACCCGCGGCACGATCGCGCACGAATTCCAGCACATGATCAACGCCGGGAATCGCTTCCAGAACCCGCAGGTGAGCAACTTCGAGTCGACCTGGCTCGATGAGGCGCTCGCTCATTTTGCTGAGGACGCCGTCGGTCGCGCCCAGCGCGGCTTCGGCGATCTCCAGGCGCTGACTTTCGCCGACGTGTTGCCGTGCAACTCACCCTGTTCGCAGGGCAACGACTTCAACGCGTTTTTCTTCCAGAACCTCGCGCGTCTTACCTACTGGATGGACAAGCCCGACCAGTTCTCGCCGATGAGTAAGATGGCGGACTCCAGCC
>DASWGL010000525.1:0-11999 GCA_036393735.1 Gemmatimonadaceae bacterium
TGCAGGTCGCCCTCCCCTTGTCGGGACAGCCCCGAATCCCTATCCTGAATGCATGCGGATAACCACCTGGGCTGAGTATGGCGTGATTTGCGCGCTCAACCTCGCCAAGCGCACCGATCTCGGCCCCGTGAACGGCCGCGAGATCGCGCGGCAGGAACGGCTTCCCGCCGACTACGTCGAGCAGATTCTGCTCAGGCTCAGGCGCGCGGGAGTGATTGCGAGCACGCGTGGCGCGAGGGGCGGGTACGTTCTGGCGCGGCCGCCGGCCGAGATTTCCATCAGGGACGTGATCCACGCCTCGGAGCTCGAGACGTTCGATCTCCATTGCGTGAGTCACCCGGTCGAAGAGGAGCGCTGCTCCGCGTCGCACAGCTGCAGCATCAGGCCCGTGTGGGTGATGTTGCAGCACCGAATCGACGACGTGCTCCAAGGTGTGAGTCTCGCCGACCTGCTGCACGACGAGCCGACGGTGCGTGAGCGCGTGGGGTTGCCGAGCGAGGAACGCACCGGCCCCCAGAAGGTCGGCCTCCCGATTCTCGAGACGGTTTAGATTTCGAGACCGGATGCAGCAACGGCGCGTCTGAGTGAGCAGACGCGCCGTTCTTTTTTATGTGCCGAAGGGGGGACTCGAACCCCCACGAGCTTGCGCTCACTGGCTCCTGAAGCCAGCGCGTCTACCAGTTCCACCACTCCGGCGATCTCAGCTCCGAAGATAGAAACTGAGGATAGTGAAGTCAACGCGAAGGCTGCTGGCGCCGAAGAGTTCGTCTCACTGAGGATAGTGAAGTCAACGCGAAGGCCACGGGCGCAGAAACGCGAGCGCTTTCCCAGCATCGTTGTTGCGTCTAACTTGAGCACGAAGTCAAATGGCAGAGAAAGTCGAGAAGGATGCGAAAGAGTCGGTCGCGCGGAACAAACGCGCCAGACACGACTACCACATCATCGACACATGGGAAGCGGGGATGGTTCTGACCGGCAGTGAGGTCAAGTCGCTTCGGAACGGAAAGGCCAACATCGCTGATTCCTACGCGATCGTTAAGGATGGAGAGGTTTTTCTGCTCAACCTGCACATTTCGCCCTACGAACAGGCGAGTCATTTCAACCACGAGCCGACGAGGACGCGGAAGCTCCTGCTGCATCGCAAGGAGATCCGCAAGATGATTGGCGCAGTCGAGCGCCAGGGGCTGACGCTGATTCCGCTCGAGGTCTACTTCAGACGCGGAAAGGCGAAAGTCGCGCTCGCCCTTGGCAAGGGTAAGAAGCTCTACGACAAGCGCGCGGATGAAAAACGCCGCGACGACGAGCGCGACATGCAACGCGCGGTGCGCACTCGATGATCGCCCTCCTTCTGGCCGCGCAGATAATTGGAGCGTCGGCAAACACGCCCGCTCCAACCTTTATCATCGTCCGCGATGGTCAGCTCACGACGTCGGTTCCCGTCACGATCAACAACGGCGAGCCAAGCGTGCGGGCGGATGTGCTGATGAAGGCGATGAAGGGTATGCTGATCACGGGCACCAACCTCCATTTCACGCTGGCACTGCCGCGCGTACGTATGGATCTGATCGATGGGATTCCATTCGCCAAGCTCGACACGCTGACGGTGCCGCTCACGCGCGCGCCGCAGGTGCGGGGTGGACAGCTGTACCTGCCGTTCCAGTTCGTTAGCGAGGTGATTCCGCGCTACGGCCGCGGCTACTTCTATGATGTTGCGCAGGGTGAGCTGCGAACGTTCGCGTCGACGTCGGCCGCCAGCGGTCCAGTTCCGCGCATCATTCCTTCGACGTCGGTCGCCAGCGCTCCAACTCCGCGCAGCACTCCTTCGACGTCGGTCACCAGCACTCCAGCTCCGCGCATTCCTCCTTCGGCAGCACCGGCGCCCGTCCGAAAACCGGCTGTGAACAAACCGCCCGCGCGGAAGCTCGTGGTCATCGACGCGGGGCACGGTGGGCCTGATCGGGGAATGACGGGTCCAATCGGGACATCGCCGTGGTTCACCGAGAAGGATGTCACGCTCTCGGTCGCGATGAAGCTCGCGACCGTGCTCCGTGCTCGCGGGGTCGATGTGCTCATGACTCGGACCACAGATACGCTGATCGCGCTTTCCGATCGCGGCCGCATCGCGAACAGCAACCACGGCGACGTGTTCATCTCGATCCATTGCAACGCGCCCGGAAGCAACACCGCCGCCGGCGCGCGCGAGCACGGATTCGAGACATATTTCCTGGCCGAGGCGAAGACTGAGGACGAGCGACGCGTACAGGACATGGAAAACGAATCGGTGAAGTTCGAGACCGGGGCAAACGCGCCGAAGGGCGACCCGCTCAGCTTCATCATCACCGACATGGCGCAGAATGAGCATTTGCGCGAGTCGAGCGATCTCGCTCAGACCATTCAACAGGGCCTGATCGAAGTGCATCCAGGTCCGAATCGTGGCGTGCAGCAGGCAAACTTCGCGGTATTGCGCGGGTCGTACATGCCCGCGGTGCTGATCGAAATCGGGTTTGGCAGCAACCAGTCTGAGGCGACGTATCTGAGCGATCAGTCGAATCAACGCGCGTTGGCGAGAAACATTGCCGAATCGATAGTCGCCTATCTCGCGCACTACGAGTCCCGAATCGGGGGCGCCCGGTAGCGGTGACCCCGTCCGCGCTCGAAGTCACCGTCGCGGGGATCGAATTTCAAAATCCGGTGTTGCTCGCCGCTGGCACGGCCGCTTACGGTCGCGAACTCGCGCGGGTCATCGATCTCGACGCTCTTGGGGGACTCGTCACGAAAGCGGTGAGTGTCGAGCGGCGGCATGGGGCGCGGGCGCCGCGCGTTGCTGAGTTCGAGGGCGGCATGATCAACGCGGTGGGCCTCGCCAATCCGGGCGTCGAGGAAGTCAGGATAGAGCACCTCCCGTGGCTCGCCAACAATCTGCGACGAGCGAGAGTCCTGGTGAACGTGGTGGGCAATCAAGTCGAGGAATTCGCCACGGTGGTGTCGATGCTCGATGATTCGACCGCGGTTTCGGGTTACGAACTCAACGTGAGCTGCCCGAACGTGAAGGCGGGCGGAATGGAATTCGGCGCCGATCTGCAATCGCTGACGGAAGTCGTGACGAGGGCGCGGAAGGCCACCCGAAGGCCGATCTTCGTCAAGCTCTCGCCCACGTTGCAGGACATCGGGCGAACCGCGCAAACGGCGGCCGATGCGGGAGCGGATGGAATCTCGGTCGTGAACACCTTGCCCGGCCTTGTGATTGATGTAGATGCGCGCAGACCTGCGCTCGGCTTTGGGACGGGCGGTGTCAGTGGGCCCGGGCTGCTGCCCGTTGGCGTGCTGGCCACGTACAAGGTTGCCAAAGCAGTGCGACTGCCGGTAATCGGAGTCGGAGGAATATCGAGGGCGACAGATATCGTTCAGTACGTGATCGCGGGCGCATCACTCGTCGCGATCGGCACCGCCGCGATGCAGCAGCCAAGACTTCCAGAGAAGCTCGTCGCCGACCTGGGGCGCTGGTGCAGCGAGAAGGGGATAACTTCGTTGACCGAACTTCGCGGATCTCTACAGTGGGAGAACTGACGTGACCCCTCATCAGCGACCTGCGGCAACGCGAACCAAGATTGCGACGCGAAGCGCGCCGACAAGCTCCCGGCGCCCGATTCCGATCGTGGCGCTCGATTTTCCCCGCGCTGATCTCGCGCTGGGGATGGTCGAGCGGCTTGGTGACGCGTGCAGGTTCTACAAGGTCGGGGGCGAGCTTTTCACCGCCGCCGGCCCGCAGGTCGTTCAGATTCTGCGCGCACTCGGCAAGGATGTTTTTCTAGACCTCAAGCTTCACGATATTCCGAACACCGTTCGAGGCGCGGCCCGAAGCGCTGCCTCGATCGGGGCCAAGCTTCTGACCGTGCATGCGACGGGCGGTAGGGAGATGATCGAGGCCGCGGTCGAAGGGGCAGGCCCCAGCTGCGGCGTGCTGGGCGTGACGATCCTCACTTCGCTCGACGCCGCCATGCTCCGCAGCGCCTGGGGGCGGAAATCGCTGGAGGTATACGGCGAAGTTCTTCGTCTCGCGGGAGACTGCGCCGCAGTCGGCGCACACGGGGTGGTCTGCAGCGGCCTCGAGGCCCACAAAATCGGCGCGAAATACGGCGACAAGCTGAAGCTGCTGGTTCCGGGGATCCGGCCGGCGGGGGCAAGGACCGACGACCAGAAGCGGACGGTTACGGCGGCCGAGGCCGCGAGGGCAGGCGCGGACTACATCGTGCTCGGGCGGATGATCACCGAGGCAAAGGATCCTGCTTCAGAACTCCGTTCGGTGATGAAAACCATATGATCTCGGCGTCCAACACCGCGGGTTTGCTAACCTGCTCTGCTATCACACTTTGAGCCCCGTTCCCGGGTTGCGTTCCGCGTCCGCCCAATGTAATTTCAAAGGCTAACCTCGGAAAAAATCGGAGGGCTTCGGCCCTCTTTCCAACATTGTGGGGATCAGGACGTGAAAGTACGCAGCAGCGTGAAGCCGATCTGTGAGCACTGCAAGGTCATCAAAAGACAGGGCGTGACTCGCATCATCTGCAAGCGCAATCCAAAACATAAGCAGAAGCAGGGCTGACAATGGCGCGTATCGCTGGCGTGGATCTCCCGCGTGAGAAGAAGGTCGAGATCGGCCTTACGTACATCTTCGGCATCGGCCGCGCGACGGCGCGACGCATCCTGTTGTCGACCGGCGTCAACCCCGACCAGCGTGTTCGCGACCTGAACGACGCTGATACGAATCGGCTCCGCCAGGCGATCGAGAAGGATGTCCGCGTCGAGGGCGCCCTGCGCACCGAAGTCGCGATGAACATCAAGCGGCTCATGGACATTGGTAGCTACCGCGGAATCCGTCACCGCCGCGGACTCCCGGTTCGTGGTCAGCGCACGCACACCAATGCCCGTACCAAGAAGGGCCCACGCCGCGCAATCGCCGGCAAGAAGAAGGTCACCAAGTAATGGCGCAGGTAACCAAGTAAAATGGCAATTGGAAAGAAAACGAAGCGCATAATCGAGGCAGAAGGAATCGCCCACGTCAGCGCGACTTTCAACAACACGACGATCACGATCACCGACGCGCACGGGAACACGATTTCCTGGGGCTCGTCGGGGAAGGCTGGCTTCAAGGGATCAAAGAAGTCGACGCCCTTTGCGGCTACCGTGGCTGGAGAACAGGCCGGACGCGAAGCCGTAACGCTCGGCGTCCGTCGTGTGCACGTGAGAGTGCAGGGACCAGGGTCGGGACGCGAGTCGGCGATTCAAGCGCTCGTCGCTGCCGGTCTCCAGGTCAAGTCGATCAAGGACGTTACGCCGATTCCGCACAACGGCTGCCGTCCTCCCAAGCGTCGGAGAGTCTAACCGATGCGTTATACGGGAGCGAGCTGCAGGCAGTGCCGTCGCGAAGGAACGAAGCTGTTCCTCAAGTCGACGAAGTGCTTCACCGAGAAGTGCCCCGTCGAGCGTCGTCCGACGCCTCCGGGTCAGCACGGCTCGTCGACGGCCCGCCGTCGGAAGGTCTCGGAGTACTCGAAGCAGCTCCGTGAGAAGCAGAAGATCAAGCGCATCTATGGCGTCAGCGAGAGACAGTTCCGGAACACCTTCGAGCGGGTCGCACCGCTGCCGGGAATCACGGGACACAATCTTCTCGCCGCGCTGGAGTCGCGTCTCGACAACGTCGTGTACCGCATGGGATTCGCGGGCAGCCGCAAGGCGGCGCGCCAGCTCGTTCGGCACCGTCACGTCGAGGTGAATCAGAAGTCGGTCGACATCCCCAGTTATCTCGTGCACCCCGGACAGGAAATCCGGATGCGCACGAAGTCACGCGAGCAGGCGAGCGTGATGGCGGCGATGGATCAGTCGTCCCGCGGCGCTCCGTTATCGTGGATCGCGGTGGATCGCGACACCTTCAGCGGCAAGATGCTCGAGAGGCCGACGAGGTCGAACATTCCGATCGCCGCGCAGGAACAGCTGGTGGTCGAGCTTTACTCGAAGTAGCTACGCCCGGCAGTCACAGTTTTCGCGCAGTTCAGGCAACTACCCCCGGAGTGTCAGCAGTTGGCGCAATTCCGGTGAATATCAGCAGTAACGCATTCGCACTCGTATTGAAACCATACAGTAGGACGAGACCCTAACTCTCGTTACGGGCTCACCGCGCGTTAGGGGCGGGGTGGCACGTTCAAGGAATCGAAAAAAATGGCAACCGCAATTGATCTCAGGGGACTTGTCCGTCCGCAGCTAGTCGAAGCGACGAAGCGCGAAGACAATCCCAACATCGCAGAATTTCGCCTTCAGCCGCTCGAGCGCGGATTCGGACACACGCTGGGGAACGCCATGCGGCGTCTTCTCCTTTCGTCGCTCCGGGGCTCGGCCGTGTGGGGATTCCGCATCGACGGCGTCCTGCACGAGCACCAGACCATTCCGGGGGTCGTCGAAGACGTCCACCAGATCATTGGTAACCTCAAGACGCTCACGCTTTCTCTCGACGAGGGCGTCGAGAACACCGTGCTGCGCATCTCGAAGAACGCGGCCGGCCCCGTAACGGCGGCTGACATCGAGGGCCAGGGCGGCGTGACGATCGTCGATCGCACCCAGCATCTGTTCACGATGCAGGGCGACCGCGAGCTCAACGTCGAGCTCTACGTCGGCCGTGGACGCGGCTACGTCGAAGCCGACCAGCACGTCGTCGACAAGACGCTGCCGGTCGATGTCGTCCGCATCGATTCGATCTACAACCCGGTTCGCCGCGCCAACTTCGCCGTCGCCGAGACGCGCGTTGGTCAGCGCACGGACTACGACCGGTTGACGCTGACGGTCGAGACGAACGGCACCATCACGCCGGAAGAGGCAGTGAGCTACGCGGCCGCGCTGGCACAGACGCACTTCCAGTATTTCGCCGGCTTCGGATCGCACGCGTCGGCGCCGCTCGTTCCGGGCACCGACCTGCCCGGCGGGGACGCTCATCGTCTGGCCGAGGTGCTGCGCACTCCGATCGAGGATTTCGAGCTCTCGGTTCGCTCCGTGAACTCGCTCAAGAACTCCGCCATTCGCACGCTGGGTGACCTGGTCCGCCAGAGCGAGAGCCAGATCCTCCAGGTCAAGAACTTCGGCAAGAAGTCGCTGAACGAGATCGCCGATTTGCTCGAGCGGGAAAACCTCAACTTCGGAATGAAGTACGAGGAGACGCCCGATGGCGTCCGCATCACGGATCAGGGAACGCCGCCCAACCGTAACGTCGCCACAGTTGGCGCTGACGACGAAGAGGAAGGCTAAGGATGCGTCACCGCAAGAAGGGCAGACAGCTTCGTCGCACTAGCGAGCAGAAGCTGGCTCTGATGAAGAATCTGGCAAAAGCGCTGATCGAGCGTGGCGCCATCGAGACGACCGAGGCGAAAGCCAAGGAGCTGCGCCCGTTCATCGAGAAACTGATTACGAAAGCCAAGACCGGGACACTTCACAACCGTCGCCTTGCCGGTGCCAAAGTTCCGCACCGGGCTACGGCCGACAAGCTGTTCCAGGAGATCGGACCGAGCTTCGCGACGCGCAAGGGCGGGTACACGCGCATTCTCAAGACCGGCCACCGCAAGGGCGATGGCGCCGAGATGGCGCGCATCGAGCTGATCGGGGCGGAGGGTTAAATGGCACAGATCAAGAGAAACCGCTGCTACGTCTGCGATAAGGGCGTTGCCTATGGCAACAACGTCTCGCACGCGAACAACAAGACGCGCCGGACCTGGAAGCCGAACCTTCAGGTCGCGCGTATCGTAATCGATGACAAGATCACCAAGGTCAGGGTGTGCACCAGATGCCTGCACGCGGGGAAGGTTGTGCGCGCTCCGAGAGGCGGGGCAGCTGCTTAAGCTGGTCGATGGTATGATCGAAAAAGGGAGCCCTGCGGGCTCCCTTTTTCTTAACGGTGAACTGCAACTGAACGGGTGCCAGCTGTCAGTGGCAGAGATGCCAGTTTTAAGTTCACAACGCCCAGACTTTACGGAGCGCCATTCGAGGCACACGCAGTGGCATTCGCGCCACGGAGGTAAGTCGGGGCGCAGTGAACTGGTGACTGAGATCTACGCTACTGACTGCTGGCACCCGTTCAGTTGCAGTTTCAAACCCTGTGTACCTCACCCAAGCCTGTTCGCTAAGTTTGGTCCAGTGAACCCGGCGAAACTGTATGCCTAAGCGCACCGACATCCACCGCATCCTAGTCATCGGCTCCGGCCCGATCATAATCGGGCAGGGCGCCGAGTTCGACTATTCGGGGACGCAGGCGGCGAAGGCGCTCCAGGAAGAAGGGTTCGAGGTCATCCTCGTCAACTCCAATCCGGCGACCATCATGACCGATCCGGAATTCGCCGACCGCACGTATATCGAGCCGGTGACGCCGGAGTACGTCGAGCTCATCATCGCGAAAGAGAAGCCGGACGCTCTGCTCCCGACGATGGGCGGGCAAACCGCCCTCAACGTGGCAATGAAGCTCGCGGACAGGGGAGTGCTCGAGAAATACGGAGTCGAGCTGATTGGAGCAGACGCTCGCGCGATTGCCATGGCGGAGGACAGGGGCCTGTTCGGCGAGGCAATGAAACGAATCGGCCTCGCGGTCCCGCCAGGCGGCATCGCTACCACTCTCGACGAAGCGTTCGATATACTCGAGACCACCGCATTTCCCGCGATCATCAGGCCGGCTTTCACGCTGGGCGGCACGGGTGGCGGCATCGCGTACAATCGCCAGGAGTTCGAGGAAATCATTCGTCGCGGACTCGATCTCTCGCCCGTGACACAGGTGCTGGTCGAGCGCAGCGTCATCGGATGGAAGGAGTTCGAGCTCGAGGTGATGCGCGATGGCGCGGACAACGTGGTAATCGTCTGCTCGATCGAGAACATCGATCCAATGGGTGTGCACACGGGCGATTCGATCACCGTCGCGCCGGCGATGACTCTGACGGATCGCGAGTACCAGTTGATGCGCGACGCCGCGGTCGCGGTGATCCGGGAGATCGGCGTCGAGGCTGGTGGCTGCAACATCCAGTTCGCGATCAATCCGAACAACGGCGAGATGCTCGTGATCGAGATGAATCCTCGCGTATCCCGCTCTTCGGCGCTTGCATCGAAGGCGACCGGATTCCCGATCGCGCGGATCGGGACCAAGCTCGCCGTCGGCTACCGACTCGATGAGATACCGAACGACATCACCGGCACGACGCCGGCCTCATTCGAGCCGGTGCTCGACTACGTGGTGGTCAAGTGCCCGCGATTTGCGTTTGAAAAGTTCCGGGCGGCGGATCCCCGGCTCACGACGCAGATGAAATCAGTCGGCGAGTCGATGGCCATCGGCCGCACGTTCAAGGAAGCGTTCCAGAAGGCCCTCCGCGCTCTCGAGACGGGCCGTCCCGGTTGGACAGTCGCGGAGACGCTCGCCGACGATCGTCTCGAGGACAATTCCCTCGAAAGCCTGCGCTGGGCCCTGAGGCAGCCAACCCCCGAGCGCATCTTTCAGGTGAAGCGTGCGCTCGATGCCGGAATCTCAGTCGACGACGTTTATGAGCTTACTGGAATAGATCGCTGGTTCCTCTCCCAGATGATCGAGCTGCTCGCGGCGGAGAAAGCCTTTGTGGCGCTCAGGACTGTCGACAAGGACGGTCTGTGGCGAATGAAGCGAATGGGGTTTTCCGACAGACAACTCGCTGACCTGCGCGGAGAGATCGAGACAACCGCGCGCGCACGGAGAATCGCTTTTGGGATTGTTCCGGCCTACAAGATGGTCGACACCTGCGCCGGTGAATTTCCGTCCGCTACTCCGTACCTGTACAGCAGCTACGACGAGGAGAGCGAGGCTCCGAAGAGCGGAAAGCGGTCAGTCGTGATTCTGGGCAGCGGACCCAACCGCATCGGGCAGGGAGTCGAGTTCGACTATTGCTGTGTGCGTGCGGCTCTCGCGTTGCGGGACCAGGGCTACGAGACAATCATGATCAACTCGAATCCCGAGACCGTCTCCACGGACTTCGACATCTCCGACAAGCTCTACTTCGAGCCGCTTACCCTCGAGCACGTCCTCGACATCGTCGAGCGCGAGCAGCCGCTCGGCGTGATCGTGCAGCTCGGCGGTCAGACGCCGCTCAAGCTCACTCGCGGACTCGAAAAGGCTGGAGTTCCCATCCTTGGGACACAGCCCGACTCAATCGACATCGCCGAAGATCGGAGGCGTTTCGACGCGATCGCGCGTGGTCTCGGAATCCGCCAGCCGGAGAACGGCACCGCCACGAGCCTCGATGAAGCCGTTGCCGCGGCAGAGAGGATCGGATATCCCGTGCTCGTTCGCCCGTCGTATGTGCTGGGTGGCCGCGCCATGGAGATCGTCTACGACGAGCCGTCGCTGAATGACTACTTCGAGCGAGCGGCGCGGGTGTCCGAGGACAAGCCGGTGCTGATCGATCGCTTTCTCGAGGATGCGTTCGAGGCCGATGTCGACGCGATTTCGGATGGCGAGCGCGTCGTTGTCGGTGGGGTGATGCAGCACATCGAGGACGCCGGGATTCACTCCGGCGACTCCGCCTGCGTGCTGCCGCCTTACCTAATCGATGAAGAGCACATCGAAGAGATGCGCGGGCACACCGTAGCGCTCGCGAGGGCGCTCAACGTCGTTGGGCTGATCAACGTTCAGTACGCAATCAAGGACGGGCAAGTGTACGTGCTCGAGGTGAATCCGCGGGCGAGCCGAACAGTTCCATTCGTGTCGAAGGCTATCGGGGTTCCGCTCGCAGCCATCGCCGCGAGAGTAATGCTGGGGGAGACGCTCGATGAGATCGGATTCACGGAGGAAGTGACACCGGCCTACATCTCGGTCAAAGAAGCCGTGTTCCCCTTCAATAAATTTCGCGAGTTCGACCCGATCCTTGGGCCCGAGATGCGGTCGACGGGCGAGGTGATGGGAATCTCGGACTCGTTCGGGAGCGCATTCGGCAAGGCACAGCTGTCGGCCGACAATGCACTTCCGACCGACGGCGCGATCTTCATTACCGTCAACGATTCCGACAAGCGGTCAGTTACACCGATCGCGAGACGGTTTCAGGAAATGGGATTCAAGCTGTTCGCGACTGGCGGGACGGCGAAGCATCTGCGCGGGCGCGGCGTCCCCGTCGAGACTGTGCTCAAAATTCACGAGGGTCGCCCGAATGGCATCGACATGATGCTGAATGGCGATGTGCAGCTCCTGATCAATACACCACTCGGCAAGGAGTCGCAGCGCGACGACTATACGATGCGCCAGGCAGCGATAGCAAACCACGTCGCCTACACGACAACCCTTTCCGCGGCCAACGCTGCTTGCGACGCGATCCTCTCGCTCCGCTCCCGCGCGCCCTCGGTTCTTTCGCTCCAGGAGTGGCACGCCCGGATTCCAAAGGAAGCCGGCGTCTAGAATGGCCAAGCCCTTCATTCACGAATCTGCCTATGTCGACGACGGCGCGCAGATCGGCTCGGACACGAAGATCTGGCACTTCTGCCACGTGCTCGGCGGGGCCGTGATCGGAGAGCGCTGCTCGCTCGGACAGAACGTGGTGGTGATGAACGGCGTCCGGATCGGAAACAACGTCAAGATTCAGAACAACGTATCCGTGTACGAGGGCGTGGTGCTCGAGGACGACGTGTTCTGCGGGCCATCGATGGTCTTCACCAACGTCGTCAATCCGCGGAGCCATGTTTCGCGGAAGAACGAGTACAAGCGCACGCAGGTGCGCCGAGGGGCGACGATTGGCGCCAATGCGACGATCGTGGCCGGGGTTACGCTCGAGGAGTACGCGTTCATAGGCGCCGGAAGCGTGATCACGAAGGACGTTCCCGCTTACGCGCTGATGGTCGGCGTCCCTGCCCGCCGAGTCGGTTGGATGTGCCAGTGCGGCGAGCGGCTGCCAGGCAAGAATCCCGAAGCGTGCAAGGTGTGTGGGACGGGATACCGCCTGAAAGGCGAACATTTGAAGAGAGTT